>JAUNPQ010000020.1:24965-34999 GCA_030536615.1 Bacteroidales bacterium
CAACACATATGCCTCCCTGCGCGACAACGGTCCGCATATTGTCTCCATGAACATACGCCTTTCCGATCCCGGCGAACGCCAGCGCGGCATAGTGGAAATAGCAGGACTGATGCGTGAGGATCTCAAACAGTATCCGGAATACAAAAAAGCATATGTGAACGTCGGCGGCTCGCGCGGCGGCAGCATGGGCGGACAGTCGACGATCGACTATGAGATATACGGATATGATTTCAATGAGACAGACTCTGTGGCACGCATGCTCAAGGACGCCCTTGAACGGATTCCCGGCACTGCCGATGTCATGATCTCACGCTCGGATTATCAGCCGGAGATACAGGTTGATTTTGACCGTGAGAAACTTGCCAGATACGGTCTCAATCTCACTACAGCCGCTCAGGCTTTGCGCAACCGCATAAACGGAGCCACGGCATCACGCTTCCGCGAGGACGGCGAGGAATATGACATCAAGGTTATGTTTGATCCGGAGAGGCGCACTTCTATTGAGGACATTGAGAACATACTCATCTACAACGGACAGGGCGGCTCAGTGCGCATAAGGGATGTCGGCACAGTTGTTGAGCGCTTCTCACCGCCCACAATAGAGCGCAAGGACCGCGAGCGCATTGTCACCGTCAGCACCGTTGTACAGGGTGTGCCCATGAGCCAGATAGTCACGGCCTCTGAGGCCGCCATTGACGCCATGGATCTCCCTCAGGGCATCTCCATTCAGCTCTCCGGTAGTTTCGAGGACCAACAGGACAGTTTCCGTGACCTCCTGACTCTTGCAATATTGATCATTGTACTTGTCTACATTGTCATGGCCGCACAGTTTGAGAGCTACACATATCCCGGCATAATAATGACCTCGCTGCTGTTTGCGTTCTCAGGCGTGTTCATCATTCTGTGGCTCAGCGGCCACACACTCAATATAATGAGTATGATCGGCGCCATAATGCTTATTGGCATAGTTGTCAAGAACGGTATTGTGCTCATAGACTATATCTCGCTGAACCGTGAACGCGGATTGTCAATACGCCGTTCAGTCATACTTGGCGGACGTTCGCGTCTGCGTCCGGTTGTCATGACAACCCTCACAACAATTCTCGGAATGGTGCCCATGGCTGTCGGCACCGGCCAGGGAGCCGAGATGTGGCGTCCTATGGGTACGGCAGTGATAGGTGGCCTGACATTCTCCACGATACTGACTCTTCTGTTTGTTCCGGTGCTCTATTGCATGTTTGCCTCTTTCGGGGCGAAGCGGGCCAGACGTAAATTCCACAAGAAACTCCAACAAAAAAAGAACAGAGATGCAAGCCATACTGATAGCGTTTGACCAGGCGCATTATGAGCATATTATAGAAGTCCTTGAACACTGTGGCTGCCGTGGGTTCACTGCATGGCCACAGGTCACAGGGCGCGGCACAAACGGCGGTGAGCCACACATGGGCAGCCACGCATGGCCCTCATTGTCATCGGCTGTGATAACCGTTGTGCCTGATGACCGTGCGCCGCGGATAATGCAGCGGCTGCATGAACTTGATCAGGAACGTCCCAAACTGGGACTGCGTGCATTTCAGTGGGTGGTGACCGCATCAATCTGACCTGCATTTGTCTGTGGCGCAACAACATGTTCTGCAACACTATGATTCCCATCAGACTGATGCTGAGGAGGTATTAGTCAGGAAATTACGGAACGAGCCGTGTCGGCTTTGCAGTACGTATACCGCTAAATTTATGTGGCAATAGCCACTGTTTCATAAATTTTGTGTATCTTTGTACCGGATTAACCCGGGCGCGTGTGGCGTAATTGGTAGCCGCGTTAGACTTAGGATCTAATATCTCACGATGTGGGGGTTCGAGTCCCCCCGCGCGCACAAGGAAATGTCTTGATTCACTCCGGTTCTAAACTTAAGATGAAACCGGAGTGTTTTTTATTTAGAGTCCGGCATGAGATGTGCTGGCAGCATCACTAACATAAGCAGTCAGAAAATGAAAAGGACAGGTAAGTTTATAATGGCGGCTGTCATTGCAATGGCAGCGACAGCAAGTGCCCATGCTCAATACTATGAGATAGCCGGTCAGTTACCTTCATTGATATCCCCCGCGCTTTCCGGGTCTCTTAACTACAAAGGTTTTGTGGAGGCCTCCGGAACAGCAGGCATCGGTGACAGCCGAGCCAATTTCATAGGCGTGTCAACATCGCAGGGATTCAAGTATGCCGACTGGTTCTTCATGGGTGTAGGCATTGGCGTGGATGTGGCTATGGCCAAGAATGTCAATTATGATAATCATAATCAGCCTCCATATGACGGTGATTACTATTACCATTCATCGGACAAGACAAAGGTCATGATTCCTGTTTTCACTGATTTCCGTTTCAACATCGGATCTCAGCAAAATGTAAGTGCGTTCATTGACCTGAAAGTGGGAGCTTCGTGGCTGATAGGTGATACGTATCTTGCGCTTGACAACGGCTATCTGTCAAACGGCACCCAATTTTATCTGAAACCGTCTGTGGGCGTGCGCATCCCTGTTGACAAGACGCACCTTAACCGAGCTTTCAATATAAGCGTAACATATCAGTTGCTTACGTCAAACAATAACTACCGTTGGTATAATGACGGCTCTGTGACGTTGAGCAATTTCGGAGTTACACTGGGTTATGAGTGGTGAGCGTTGATGTGCTCTCCTCATTTGCCGGTCAGTTGAGCCAGCCGTGCAAGATATTTCCCGATGATGTCAAACTCAATGTTGACACGCGTCCCCACGGTTATGTCGCGGAAATTGGTGTGCTCAAAAGTGTAGGGGATAATGGCCACCCTGAACGATGCGGGCTCTGAATCACAGACTGTAAGGCTTACGCCGTTCACGGTGACGGATCCTTTTTCCACAGTCATGTACCCTTTGGCTATCAGGGCCGGATCAACATCATATTCAAACTTGAAATAGCGTGAACCGCCATCGCACTCATCAATGCGCGTGCACACAGCCGTTGTGTCAACATGCCCCTGCACGATATGGCCGTCAAGACGTCCGTTCATCATCATGGAACGCTCAAGGTTCACACGGCTGCCGGCGGTGAGAGAACCAAGATTGCTCCGTTGCAGAGTTTCTTGTATGGCGGTGACAGTGTAGATGCCCTCGCTGTCAATGTCCACAACAGTGAGGCATACACCATTGTGTGCTACAGACTGGTCTATTTTAAGTTCATTGGCAAAACTGCATTTCACACGCAGACTGAGATTTCCGTCAGGCATCATTCTGGCCTGTGCCACCGTAGCGGCTTCCTCTACTATTCCTGAGAACATGATGTTTTTGTTATCTGTTTAACGATTCAGGGACACTGACACGGGCTGGAAAACTTTCCAGAGGAAAGACACGGTCACTGTCTGTGCTTTTTTGTCATAGGTGTAGCGGGCGTTGCGTCCGTTTATGGTTACGGAGCGTGGCTCTTTTTTCTGGCCGTGTATAGTCAGGCTGATGGTTTTCTGATTATGTGCTCCGGAATAGGATCCTTCGGCATTGAATGTCACATCAAGGCTTTTGCCGGTAGTGTCTCCTTTCATTGTTATGATTCGCCCGGCGTTGGCGGTGACTGACGTGGGACTCTTCATATCATCCTCAAACAGCATGCCGGTGCTTGTTGTGTTTTCAGCAGGATAATAGTTGATGGTGAGTCTGGACGCATCATAGTTGCGGGTGGACTTCATGGGGTAGTCCGCTGTGGTCAGAAATGCTCCTTTGCGCACAAAAAGCGGGAGTTTGTCAAGAGGAGCTGCATAGTCAGCCACGGTAGTGCCGCCTTTGTACTCCGTGAGGGGTGACGAAAGGTCAATCCAGTCATTGCCTTTGGGGAATGTTATGTTGCGTGAGGTAGCGCCTTTTGTCATCACCGGAGCAACAAGCACGTCGCTTCCCCACAGAAATTCATCGCTGATCTCATCATAGTTGTCTTTCGGGTTGGTGCTGTGGAAGTTGAGGGGGCGTACCAACGGCCACCCTTTTGTTGCGTTCTCATATGCCAGTGTGTAGTTGTAGGGCAGCCAACGGTAACGTTCACGCACCAGCGGAAGTATGATGCTCTCATATTCGGGATAGTGTATGGGCTCTGCCATATCCTGTGCGTGTGTGCGCAGCATAGGTGAGAACAGTCCCAGCTGCAGCCAGCGTACATACAGTTCCGGATCAGTGGGAATCTGCGGGTCAACGGCAAATCCGCCTACATCGTGGCCCATGTAGCCAAGTCCGCTGAGGCCGCTGTTTATCATGATGCGCACCTGTGGCTCCAGACCGCCCCATGAACGTGACACATCGGTGCTCCAGGGGAACACACTGTAGCGTTGCAGGCCGGTGGTGCCGCCGCGCATCATTGAGAGCAAGCGGCGGTCAGGATACTCTGTCTTGTACAGGTCATAGACAATACTGCTCCAGTCATTGCCATACTGGTTGTGGTACTGTCGTGCGGTAAGGCCATTGGCATGCATGGCTGTCTCAGGGTGCACCTCCGGTTCGCCAAGGTCACCCCACCAGCCGCCGGCCCCCATATCGGTGAGGCGGCGGTATCTCTTTGTGAGCCATTGGCGGGTCTCAGGATTGCTCACATCCCACATGCCTCCTTCTCCAACCCAGATCTTCACTTCCTGTGGCGCACGTCCGGTGCTGTCGGCCACAAACAATCCTTTGGGCGCAAGCGTATTGTAGTTGTCTATGGCACGACCGTTGCGAAGCACATAGGGTTGTGTGATTGTCACCACGTTGACGCCTTTTGCGCCTAAATATTGCATCATGTCTACCGGATCAGGCCATTGGGTGCGGTCCCATTCCAGACGTCCCATATCCTGTTCTTTGCCGTACCAATACAGGTCAAGCACTATTCCGTCAACCGGATAACCCTTTGCGCGGAGACTATCTACCATATCCTCTGCCTCGGCCTGTGTCTTGTAGCCATATTTGGAGGTTATGTATCCCAACGCCCACAACGGAGGCAAGTCCTGACGGCCTGTGAGCGATGTGAGTGCGGTTGTGACGTCGGCAAGTGACTGCGCCCCATTCACATAGTACCAGCTCACGGGCTCTTTGGTCTCGGTGATGTATTCTATCGGGTTGCCAAGTATCATCTCTGCTGCGCCAAAATCATCAAAGACAATGGCATAGCCGTCTGTGGCGAGATACAGAGGCATTGTTATGTTCATCTGTTTTATGCGTGGATCTGTGCCTGTATAGCCGTAGTTCTGACGGTTGTACATCACCAAGGTGTCACCTCTGAGATCCAGTTTGTGGCCACGTTCGCCGGCTCCGTAGAATGAGCCTGTGGCATCAATGTCAAGAGTGAGTTTCTGGCGGTCGTCCGCATACTGGCGCAATCCGTTGTCCACAACTTTTTTGCCTCTGCCGCCGTCAATGGTGACTTTGCCGTCTTTCTGCACGCTCACCTGAATTCCGCAGATGTCGGCACGCATGCCATTACCGTTGGGATTGAGGCATTTGCCAGGATCATCCTCTTTCAGTACCGAAGCTTTGCCTCCTGCCGTGCGTTCCGTGCCGGCAGGCATGTTGATAACCTTTATAACGTTCTCAGACAATGCAGCCACTGTGACCGTAGCACCGCCATCGGTCTTTACTGTAATGTGCTGGGGATACGCGGCACGGACATTAATGGCGGTCATCAATGTCAGTGTCACAGTCATCGCTATGGCGTATACTTGAAGTTTCATGATATGGTTTGGGTTATGTGTGTATATTCTATCTGATGTGTGACGGCTGGAAATGGAACAGAGCATCAGGGATCAACTTTGCAGCGCCATCCGTATACGGAGATCACGTTCTTGTCTGTGAACGGTGCTTTGGCAATGTTTGCCTTGGCCTTGTCTTTGTTGGCTCCCTGTTTCACATTTGTGACTACCTGAGCAAATGCCTGCGATGATGCCAGTTTGGGACCCCATGTGTTGACAATCTTTTCCACACGATAGTTATTCATGTCATCAAACAGACCTTGAAGCAATGCATATTTTTCCATTTCTTCACGCTGCCAGTTTCCGTTGTCCTCAAGATATTTTATTGCCTTGTTGTTGTCTGTTATCAGAGATGTGGCAGCCTGTTTTGGAGCAGAAGTCGAAGCCGGAGCTGCCGGCTTGGCTGCCGCGGGTGTGACTTCAGGCGCTTTTTTGTCTGTGACCTGTTGCGCTGAGGCACTGTCGGCGGCGGGAGTGGCCGCCGGCGCGAGATGGGATTCGGACGGCCCCGAGCACTTTCCGCATATCCACATCAGCAGAATACCTGCCAATAGACCTATACCGACATATATGAGCTTGCCGGTAAGTGAGATACCTTTTCCTATAAATCCAAGATGATTCATGCGTGTAGGGCCTTCCTGCATGTCATCAAGAAGTGCATATCCTTCCAGAGGGCTCTCGGAAAGCGTTTTTTTGCTCTGTATCTCAAACTTTATCGGGGCGCCGAGATCACTGGAAATAACCGGTACTTCAAAACGGTATATCTTGCGGCGCTCCTGCATCTGCACCAGCGCCCGTGTTGTTGATGCCATGTCAATGGTGCCGGTAAACGGAAAATGTCCTTCGCAGTTGATGACAACTTGTGCGTGGTGAAGTTCATCGGGCGTGAAAGAATGTCCCTCGGCTGTGATGTCATGTCCGTTTACACGTATTGAGCATTGTCTGAGTTCATCGCGGGTTACCTGTGATGTTATATAGAAAGATTTGGGAGTTATCAGTTTGTGGGAGTCGGCTGTGGCAACCGGCTGGGGGGTGAAGTCATGGCTGTCAACAACTTCCTCATCAACGTTTCCATACAATTGTAAGCGGAGCGCCCAGTGTGCCGCGCAAGGGGCGGTCAAGCAAGCGACCGAATACGTGGGCAGTGAAGCCTTCGTCGCTTTTTTCCGGAGGGAGAATCACGGCTTCCTCTCCAAGGGGAATGTCGTTCAGGTCATCGCACTTCACCTCATAGTTCAGATCGGCGTCAACCAAAAGGACGCCCTTGTATGGCAGATAAGACTGTTGGTAAAGCCCACGGCCCAGAAAATCAGACAGGCTCAGACCGCTCTCGCCTCCGTAAGCGCGCCATGCATATCCATGCCCCTGACTTGCAATTACTCCGGGTGCATTCTTGTCCGCAGAGTATTCCACATTGAAAGCCTCACGCAACTGTGCGACATCCTCATTGCTGACCTCCGTATTACTGATTTTGCGGGTGGTCATCCGGATCAGGTCCTCCAGTTCGCGTACGCTGATCACCGTATCGCCAGGAATGTATATCCATGTTGCGAGATGATGCCCGCGCATAGGGGGGATGGTGCGGAGTATGGTGAAGAAAAAGCCCTCGTCAATGCTTGATATCAGGTAGAATATGTTTTTCTCATCAGCATTGTAGGCTATAGTGTTGACGGCTTCTGTCAGATCACACACATGGCGGCGTATGTCTTCGCTGGGATTGAGGTTGAAAAGACTTTTCAGTGTGTTGCCGCTTTTTGTGATATATAATTGTAATTTGTTCATTTGTAATGCGAAAAAGCAGTTTCGGGAATAGATTTCTAACGCGCTGTGTCCGGATATTTCCGTGTTATGGAGACAACGGACAATCAACACACAAAAATACAAATTTTTTGCCATACAGGCACACTAAACGCCGGTTGATTTAGAATTATTATAAAAAATCAGGAGACATGCATGTTTGTCATGACGTCTCCTGTGTGATTATGATTGTTTTTAAAACAGTCTTTTGGATTGTGCGGTGTCCGGATTATTGTCCGAGGTATGCTTTCAGCAGCGTGCTGCGTGATCCTTTCAGTTTGTTTATGGCTTTTTCCTTGATCTGTCTGACGCGCTCACGGGTCAGATCAAACTTTGCGCCGATTTCCTCAAGGGTCATTTCCTGACAGCCTATGCCAAAGAACATTTTGACAATCTCTCGCTCGCGTTCATGCAACTGGTGGAGTACACGGTCAACCTCGCGGGCCAGTGATTCCTGATTGAGCTGTGAGTCTGTTGAGGGAGTGTCATCATTGGTCAGCACATCAAGCAAGGAGTTATCCTCGCCCTCCACAAAGGGAGCGTCCACTGAGATGTGCCTGCCTGAAACCTTGAGGGTGTCGGCAACTTTCTCTACGGGCACATCAAGTGCTATGGCAAGTTCTTCGGGCGAAGGCTTGCGCTGGTTCTCCTGCTCGAATTTTGACAGTGCCTTGGTGATTTTGTTGAGCGAACCAACCTGATTGAGCGGCAGACGTACGATGCGGCTCTGCTCGGCAAGAGCCTGCAGAATGCTCTGTCTGATCCACCATACGGCATATGAGATGAATTTGAAACCGCGGGTTTCGTCAAATTTGCGGGCCGCCTTTATTAGACCGAGGTTGCCTTCGTTGATAAGGTCCGGCAATGAAAGTCCCTGATTCTGATATTGCTTTGCAACCGAGACGACGAAACGGAGATTAGCCTTTGTGAGTTTGTCAAGAGCGCGTTCGTCGCCCTGACGTATGCGCTGTGCAAGTTCAACTTCCTCCTCGACGGTGATAAGCTCCTCGCGTCCTATTTCCTGAAGATATTTATCAAGTGACGCGCTCTCGCGGTTGGTGATTGATTTATTTATTTTTAATTGTCTCATACTTAACTCAATATGGGCCGGTAATGGTGCCGGAGGCCAAAAATTCACGCAAAGATACAAAAAAAACACACACCGTGCAACACCCGACGCCCCCATTTTTAAAACATTTTCTGATGTTGAATTTTGGGCGTTTTCAGTCCGCTATTTTGCAGGTTCAAGTTTTTTAAGTATCTTTGAGCGGTGTTTTGCTACATCAGTCCATAGATGTCATGCATCCCTCACACAAGCAACATAAACAAAATCACAATATACATGAAAAAAATTCTTACCTTAGCTGTTGCCGCCATTCTGGCATTTCCGGCAATTGTAAATGCCCAGGCCACAGAAAAACGCGGAATGCAGGTGGCGGGCATTGCCTTCTACAATCTTGAGAACCTGTTTGATACCATACCCAACAATCCTGAGAACCGCGACCTTGAGTTCACACCCGGTGGCTCACGCCAGTGGAACGGTGACAAATATTGGAAGAAAATCCATAACCTCGGTCGCTCAATAGCGAGCTTCACCAGCAAGACCACTCCCCACGGCCCTGCTATAATCGGAGTGAGCGAGATTGAGAACCGCAGTGTTCTTGAGGACCTTGTCGCTGATCCTCAGATCAAACAGTGGAACCTCCAGATTGTGCATCACGACTCACCTGATGCCCGCGGTGTGGACGTCGGTCTTCTCTATAATCCCAGATACTTTAAAGTTGAGAATGTCACTAACCATCGCCTTACGGAAGTGAAATTCCGCACACGTGACCAGATGTGTGTTGTTGGCTCTCTGATGGGGCAGAAAGTGGCGATCATCGTAAACCACTGGCCTTCACGACTTGGCGGTGAGGAAAAATCATCACCCAATCGCGAGGCTGCCGCTCGTCTTTGTGTGGCAATCAGCGACTCCCTGTGGAACATAGATCCCAACATCGGCGTGATTATAATGGGTGACCTCAATGATGACCCCATGAACAAATCATGCGCCAAGATACTTGGCGCCAAACCCAAACTGAAAGATGTTCAGCCCCATGGCTTTTTCAACGCATTCTGGGAACTCCTTGACAAAGGCATCGGAACACTTGCATACAAGAGTTCATGGAATCTCTTCGACCAGATCATAATTTCAGGCAACCTTGCCTCCGGAAAGGACGGACAATGGCAGTTCTGGCGCGCCGAAGTGCTCAACCGTGATTTCCTGAAAGACACTGAAGGTTCGCGTCAGGGATATCCGCTGCGCACCTATGCATCGGGCAGTTTCCTGAACGGATACTCTGACCACTTCCCGACTGAGATATTCCTGCGTCGCTACGTGACCAGAAAATAGCAAAATAAGGTGCCGCCTTGCACGGGTGCGAAAAAAATCGTACCTTTGCGGCACAAAAGCCCGGATGGCGGAATCGGTAGACGCGACGGTCTCAAACACCGTTGGGGCAACCC
>JAUNPQ010000021.1:0-15413 GCA_030536615.1 Bacteroidales bacterium
CACAATCTGCATGTTCCTGAAAGACAGGGCAGGCGGCAAACTGTTGTTTGACTATCTTTCCGAATTGCAGAATATGGTTGACAAGCTGCCCAACCAACTAAGCCCAATACGGAGCAACTTTTATGTGATGGGGGCTGTGTCCAATACGCGGACTTTCCGTCCGGCAGAAGCTATTGAGCATGAAAAAAAGCTCATTGACATAATCACGCGTCTGGAAAAGAAACATCACCGTGAAGGGAGGCGGTTCTGCAATTATGACGAGCGTAAATTCATATGTTATCGCCGTATGCTCTTCAATCATGAGGCATTGACGCGCGAGGAGATTGAATATTATTATGTTCTTCTGCGGGATCTTGTCTCAAAGAATGAGGAGCTTGCCGCAGCAACCTCCGATGTGAAACTTGCCGATGCGATGTATTATGATGCCATAGGCGATTATAACAAGGCTATTCCCATGTTGATTGAGGCTGCCCGTAATCCGAGATCAAAGGCTAATCACGGCATCATTCTGCACCATCTCATCAAGGCAGCCAAGGCAGCCGGCAATGATAAGGCCTTGCTGGATGCGTACAACGAATATCTGCCTATAGTGGAAGAACGCAGTGTGGCGCTTGATTCAGACCGTGTGCTTGAATTCCAGATACTGCATGATCTCACCGAACTGCGTGCCACAAATGCCACACTCTCTGCGGAGGTGCACAATGCGGAGCTTGAGAACCGCAACAATGTCATTGCGGCAGGTGCCATATGTCTGACGGTTGTCCTGATAGTGCTTGTTGTGATAGCGGTGGCTTACCGACGCTCACGGCGCATGGCCAACGAATTTGCAGTGGTCAATGCCCAACTCACCACAGAACGCGATGCCCTCAAGAAAGCGCAGGGACAACTGATATCGGCACGCGACGAGGCCACGGAGGCGGAAAAGCACAAATCCGATTTCATAACTACCGTCAGTCATGAAATCTCCGGTCCGGCGAATGCCATAATAGGCTATTCACAACTTATAATAGATTCTGTTGACGGCAAGAGGCGACCTATTCTTGACCGTTTTGTAAAGATTATAGAGCTGAATGCCCAGTTGCTCAAAACGTTGGTCAATGATGTCCTTGACGTTGCGGAACTGGAGAATTCACAGGTGGTACTGAAATATAATAATGTGCGGATGAAGACGCTGTGCGAGATGGCTGCTGATTCTGTCAGCGCGCGTCTCCACCCGGATGTCACACTTAATATACTCCCTGAGGAGGGGACAGATCCGGAGGCGACAATTGATGTTGACTGTGTGCGTGCCGACCAGGTATTGGTGAATCTGTTGTCCAATGCCATAAAATTCACGGACCATGGTCATATAAATATTATTTATGGCGCTGACGCTTCCTCAGGACGTGCACGGTTTGCCGTGGAAGACACAGGTCCGGGAATTCCTGAGGGGAAAGAAAAAATAATATTTGAAAGGTTTGAGAAGATAGGAAATTACGGTCAGGGCATAGGCCTGGGACTTCATATATGCCGGAAAGTCGCAGCTTTGCTTGGTGGAGAAGTCACGCTTGACCGTTCCTATAAGAATGGTGCAAGATTTGTATTCACTCTGCCCCTTGACCCGGCTGATGCCAAACGCCGGTTTGCCAAAACGTGACTTGTGAATCACTTTCCACTCTAAATTTCGAGATATCAATAGAACAGACATATGGATTACCTTTTATTGCCTCCTGAAGAGATTGTCGAGACAACCGTAAAACTGCCGTTGAGCAAGAGCGAGAGCGCACGACGCATGATTATGGATGCTGTAAGCGGCATTGACAGTCCGGGCGCGGTGGCGGAATGCGACGATATAAAGGTGCTTGCCTCCGGTTTGCAGGCTGATAATGGCACTACCGTTGATGTCGGGGCCTCAGGCACAGCATTGCGGTTTCTGACCACTTATTTTGCTGCGACACCCGGAAAAGAAATGATAATTGATGGCTGTCCTCGGCTCAGAGAGAGGCCGCTGGGTATACTTGTGGACTGTCTCAGGCAATTGGGCGCGGAGATAAAATATCTGGACCGCGATGGCTTTGCGCCGGTGAGTGTGAGCGGACGCCGGCTGACCGGTGGTGCTGTGGAGATGGATGCATCTGTCAGCTCGCAGTTTGTCTCTGCGCTGATGATGGTTGCTCCCACAATGGAGAGCGCGCTTGAGATCACGCTTCTCAACAACATAGTGTCAATGCCATATATAAAGATGACGGCCATTATGATGGAACGCAGAGGCGCGGATGTTGAGATAGTCGGCCAGAAAATAATTGTCCGTCCGGGGGTATACCGATTGCCCGGGGTGGAGATTGAACCTGACTGGAGTGCCGCTTCCTACTGGTATTCGCTGGCGGCGATTTCCGCAGGATGGGTCACGCTGCCCGGATTGTCGGCTGACAGCATACAGGGTGATGCCGCCATGCGTGTATGCGGTGAGCGTATAGGTGTCAATACTGATTTTGATGATGAGGATGCCCCTGATGCGGCGGTGCTGAGCGCATCGCCCGAGGTGTTCTCGCGCCTGACGGCTGATATGTCTCCGACGCCTGACCTTGTTCCTGCTCTGGCCGTCGCCGCATGTGCTCTTGGCATCCCATTTCACTTCACCGGTGTCTCCACACTCCATGACAAGGAGTGTGACCGCGTTGAAGTCCTTAAGCGCGAGATGCTGAAGATCGGGTCCGTCCTGGAGTGCGAGGACAATGACACGCTTTCATGGAACAGCCGCAGGATTCCGGTGACTGAGCGCCCTGTGATTGATGTTTCCGGAGATCACCGCATAGCCATGGCTTTCGCTCCGGTGGCTGTGTTTGTTCCCGGCCTGGTGATAAAAGACATTGAGGTTGTTGACAAATCATATCCGGACTTCTGGAAGCATCTTGCAGCCGCCGGTTTTGTGCTCCGGGAATGGAACGGCGAGGAATCAGCCGAAACAGAGGAGGATGAGCAATGATAGTCTCGCTGATAATATTGGGCTCGCTTTTAGGACTCGGTGCCATATGTTACGCCCATTATAGACTCTCAGGTGCAGACGGTCGGAATGAGAAGGCGGATGACCGTTCAGAGAAAACGGCGGACATACAGGTTGAGGCAGCCGGAACTGCGGACTCCGGTGAGGTATGTTGCGGACAGCATATTGTCTGTGAACGCGGACTTATGTCGGCAGCCACGTCGGCAACGCCGGAGTATTTTGACGATGAGGAACTTGATGTCTATTCCGGACGTCCGGCAGACAGTTATACCGGCGCCGAGACTGAGCAGTTCCGGGATGTGCTGGTCACTCTGCGTTCTGATGAGGTCATTGCCTGGGCACATTCCATACAGCAGCGTGGCATAAATCTTCCCACCGAGGTCCGCGATGAACTGATGATGCTTGTGGCGGAAAGCCGTGGAATATGAAGTCAGCCTATGCCAAGATATTTTGTTGATAGACTCGGAGGCTGTCTTTTTAACGGTCTCATAATGAATAATTGCAGAAGATGATGTTGCAATATCCTTTTTTCAGACTGGCGCTCATCGGGGTGCTTATCATTTCAATTGCCGCAGCGGTGATCGGCACATATATTATAAGCCGCAGGCTGGTGGCTATTTCCGGAGGAATAACCCATGCGTGTTTCGGCGGACTTGGTCTGGGCTATTTTCTGGGCATCAACCCCATTGTCATGGCCGGAGTGTTTGCTGTAGCCTCGTCATTGGGGGTGGAATGGATGAGTTCCCGTTTTAGAATCCGTGAGGACTCGGCCATAGCTGTTGTCTGGGCGCTTGGCATGGCCATAGGTGTTTTGTTTGTGTTCCTGACTCCGGGCTATGTGCCTGAACTGAACTCGTTTCTTTTCGGAAACATCCTGACGGTGACGGCTGCCGACATCTGGGCTTTTGGAGTGTACACAGTTGTACTGCTGACCTTTTTTGCCGTATACTATAAGGAGATAGTGGCCTGTGCCTTTGACCGTGATTTTGCGCGGGTGAGCGGGCTGCCTGTGCGTTTCATCACCATATCCATGACTGTCCTCACGGCGCTGTGCATAGTCCTCACCATACGTCTGGTGGGCGTGATGCTGCTTATGTCCATGCTTTCCCTGCCGATGATGATAGCTGAGGTATGGGTGCACCGGTTCGGGCAGCTGATGCGTTTCTCGGTAGTTGTGTCGGCGGTGTGCTGTGTGGGCGGACTGTTTGTCTCAGTTGTTGTTGACGTCCCCGCCTCGGCTCTTATTGTGCTGATTATGTCCGGTGCGTTTATTGTGTCGCGTGCTGCCGGAACCTTGCGGCGTGCCCGCTGACGCACTGTCAATTTTCCTCTCCGCTTTTTTGGCAGGGTGACTTTTTTTGCGCCTGCGGTTGTTGTTGTGGCCGTCAGGGCGTGTGGACCGGTCTTTTCTCTCGCTGACAAGTCCGGGAGGCATATCCCCGCGTCTTATCCGGATGTCAAGAGTGCGTTCTATGTCGTTGAACTTGCGTCGCTCACGGTCATTGACAAAGGTAACGGCGCGGCCTTGGGCGCCGGCACGCGCGGTGCGTCCCACGCGGTGCACATAGTCCTCGGCCTCATGGGGAACATCATAGTTGACAACCATTGAGATATCATCGATGTCTATTCCGCGCGAGAGGATGTCTGTGGCAACAAGAATGTCAGTCTTGCCTGAACGGAAATTGTGCATCACGGTGTCACGCTCGGTCTGGTCAAGATCTGAGTGTATCTGTGCGGCATTGAAACCTGCCCGGCGCAGTTCACGTGTCAGATCTTTGACTTTAAGTTTTGATGACACAAATATTATGACGCGTTTCTGTGGCCCGGAGGTGAATATATGGCGCAGTATCTGTGGCTTGTCTGTCTCGTTGCACAGGTAAACGCTCTGATCTATGTTGTCACCCGGCTTGCTGACGGCCAGTTTTATCTCGGCGGGATTGCTGAGTATGCTCTGTGCCAGCCGACGTATTTTGTCGGGCATTGTTGCCGAGAACATCAGGGTCTGTCTTTTTTGGGGTAGATTCTTTACCACCTGCATGATGTCATCATAGAATCCCATGTCAAGCATGCGGTCTGCTTCATCAAGGACAAAGAAAGAGACTTTTGAAAGGTCCACATATCCCATCTGCAGGTGTGCCAGCAGACGCCCCGGGGTGGCAATGACCACGTCCGCGCCCATTTTGAGTCCGCGCTGTTGCTGGGCGAAGGTCTTTCCGTCTGTACCTCCGTATATTGCCACGCTACTGATTGGCATGAAATAGCTGAAACCTTCCATCTGCCGGTCAATCTGTTGCGCAAGCTCGCGGGTGGGAGCCATCACTACGCAGTTTATGGCATCAGTCGGTGCGTTTTCAGTGTAAAGGCGGCTTATGACCGGCAGCAGGTAGGCGGCAGTCTTTCCGGTGCCGGTCTGTGCGCATGCAATGAGGTCGCGGCCTTCAAGTATGTGGGGTATAGCTTGTTCCTGTATGGGGGTGCACTCGTCAAAGTGCATGTCGTAAAGTGCGTCCAGAACCTCATCGCTGAGGTCTAAATCTTCAAATTTCATTGACGTTGATTGGGAATATAGGGATATATGGATGCAAAATTAGTTAAATTCGGGCATATCGGCAAACGGGCTGCTGATATGCTTTATTTCTCATAGCCGGAATTGCATTTCTCAGAGTATGGCCTGTATTTCCTTGAAGGCGTATGTGTGCAGCGAGCCGTCGGCGTGCCGCAAAGTGATGATTCCGGATGGAGCCACTTCTGTAATAGCGGCCCGGAAAGTTTTGCCGGTGGCTGTGTCAACCCATCCGTACATGCCGCCGTCCCCGCGCCACAATGTTGAGAAATAGGAGCCGGTGAGTCCGTGGGGATCAGGCGCGGCGATGTATTGCCCTGTGTCATCAAGGATTGCCCGGGCAACCTCCCTCACAATGGTTTCAACATCAAGTTCAGTGCCGCCAATCTGCCACAGAGAGACCGGATTGGGTGCATTGCTGACAAACTCTTTCTGGTTTATGTTTATGCCGATGCCGGCAATCATCCGTTCTATTATGTTGCCTGAAAGGGTGTTTTCTATGAGAATTCCGCAGATCTTGCGGTCTGCGACATATATGTCATTGGGCCATTTCACCCTTACCGGTTCAGGAAAATCTTTGCCGAGGATGCTCCTGAGAACTCTGACTATTGCCAGTGAGATAACCATTGATATCTCAAACTGTCTGGAGGCGCCCCAGCCGGTAGGGCGCAAAACTATTGAGAACGTGGCGTTTGCTCCGGGAGCGCTCTCCCAGGTGTTTCCGCGCTGACCGCGTCCGGCTGTCTGTGCCACTGCCCTTACCACCGTGCCGTGGGTTGCGGTGACGCCCATGGCGGCGGCAGTGGTGTTGGTGGATTGTAGAGAAGGATATGTCTTAATGTTCAGGCACATGGACTGACAATGTGCGTGAATTGTCATCATTGACGGTTATGTCCACACGCACGGCATCATCGGGCAGCATCTTCTCAATGCGCTCGGGCCATTCAAGCAGGCAGAGGGCACCTGAGTCAAAGTAGTCGTCAACGCCTATGTCCATGGCCTCGTCAATGCTTTCAAGCCGGTAGAGGTCAAAATGATAGATGAGCTCAGCCGTTGTGTCTGACCGGTACTCGTTGATGATGCTGAATGACGGCGAGTTGGCCACATCATCCTCAACACCCAGAGCTTTGGCAAGGGCGTTGATGAATGTTGTTTTTCCGGCGCCCATTTCGCCGTAGAAACAGTAGACAGTCTCATCGCCCATGTTCTCCTTGAACTTGCGGGCGGCTTCAGGCAATGCCTGGATGCCCGGTATCTGTATTGTATAATCCATGAATCGTGAAGATATTATAGAGGTAATTGCAACATGCAAATTTACAAAATAATATGTATATTTGCATTGTCGGAGCAGCAGCATTTCATGGATTGCGCCGGCAGATGTTTAATGACCAAATCTAAAACCTTGACAATGAACAAACTGATTATGGCGGCACTGGCTTTCTGCTTTGCTGCTGTGGCGTATGGCGCTGACCGGCCGCTGTTGGTGGGACACCGCGGCAGTGACACCGGTGTGGAAAACAGCGTTGAGTCATTCACAACGGGAGCCAAGCGTGGCTACGATTATCTTGAGACAGACTGGAAACTGACCGCTGACAACCAGTTTGTGTGTAGCCATGACGATGATACCAAAAGACTTGGTGGAACTCTTGCTCTGGCAAACAGCACTCTTGAGCAACTGCAGTCCGAGACACTCACGCAGAAACGCGGAGGGGTGACTTACACGGGACGGCTGTGCTCGGCAAAGGAATATCTTGACATATGCCGGGAAAACAATGTGAAACCGCTTATCGAGCTGAAATGGACGCGTGGCATAAACAGCAATGACTGCTCCAATATCCCGATGCTCATCAAATTCATAGAGGACAACGGTTTCAGGAATAACTGCATAATACTGACCTCAATGAAGCCATGTCTGGAATATATCCGCAAAAACTATCCGGACATAAAGTTGCAGTTTCTCACCGGGCAGTATTGGGCCAACCATTTTGACTGGTGTGTGGAGTATGGGATGGATGTTGACATACAAGCCAATTATTTCGACAAGTCAACAGTTGACAAATACCACGATGCCGGTCTGAAGGTGAATATGTGGACCACTAACACCGCGGCAGGCTATAAGACCTATGCCGAGATGGGCTGTGATATGATCACCACTGACAGCCTTGACCCTGACAATCTGCCCGATATTGTTATTCTTCCGCCTCCAATTGCTGATAATGAGCCTGTTGAAGATATAGACCTTATCTTTGAACGTCGTTGGATCATGTCTGAGTCAACCGGAAATCATCCCGGCAATATTGATGGTACGAACGCCCAGCAGGGCACAGCTGCCGGCGGATATGTCTATGTCAATGACTGCGCGCAGCGCAAGATATTCGTTTTTAACTCTGCCGGCCTCATCGGAACGCTGGAGGGAGGCGCCGGTTTCGGCTGCACCCGCGATGATGCCGGCAACATAATTGTGCGCGATGACAAGCTGACCGGCACAACACATTCTTTTATTGTGTATAGCGCCGGTGCGCTGCCCGGCACGGCGAATTCTGTTCCTGCCGCACGCTTCACGGCTGAGATCACCCTTGCCGGCCAGACCAATTTCATAAGTGCCGACGGCGATGTGCTTGCAGCTGAGGGAGGACATATATATATATATCCCAACAAGCAGACGCGTGTAAACATAATAAATGTGGCCGATGGTGCGGTGACATCAGTCACCGAGTCATATGAACTCACCATGATCGGTTCAACAGCCACTTATGTCAGTCCCTACCGCGGCAATCCGGACTGGTGGCTCTACCAGTTGCGCACCACAGGCATCAGTGACTATAACAACGGAAATAACACGGCGATTTTCTCAGGCCGTCCTTCAACCACACCACCTAACCGCAACAGCACCGGTGGCGGTGCATGTTTCAAGATCAAGGGTAACCGGATTCTTGCCTACAACACCGGCACAAACTATGTTGGCGGTTTTACGGTAAAGAATCTTAGCACGGACAATCTTATCGCTACTGTGGATCCTATCGGCACAAAAGGATATGCTTCCGGAGGAAACTATTCCACTTTCAACTGGCTTGTCGCCGAGAAAGAGAATGAGGCCGAGTATACGCTCTATCAGTATTGTCCGGCCAACGGAATGGCCTGCTACCGCCTCTATGACCGCAACTCGGGTGTAGATACAGTTCGTGCCGACACGGATGGCGAGGTGTCCGTATGGGCAGACGCCGCAGGGATTTTGCATGCTTCAGGAACTGAAGCCACGCAGTGGAATGTGTATGACGCTTCAGGAACGCAGGTGGCTGCCGGAAATGACATATCACATCTTCCCCGTGGTTTTTACATGGTGAGCCTGAACGGCGGCACGCACACGTTCAAGATTGTCAAGTGACAATCCCTGAACGTGAGGATACAATCAGGATTGTGAAGTGACAGTGCTGCGGCTCAGACGCGTCTCGCGCCGCGCCACTACACGGAACACAATCATGGAGGTTATGAAATAGAAGATGGTGAGTCCCCACATCCACAACCATGGCGTCATGTTCTCAAAGAGTGTGCCGTCATTGGAGTTGATGCGGATGAATCCTGCAACGCCCCATACCCCGGGAATGGCGTCTCCGAGGCCTTTCCACAGCCCGGACATGGCATAGCGTGGCCATGTGAGACCGCTCAGGAACAGGAAGATGACCGATGTGAATGCTATGACAATGAAGGTGCTCTCGCGGTCAGTGACAAAATAATTCAGTGTCTGCCCGAAGAATGCTGATGCAAGCAGCATCGGGAATATGAACAGAAGATAGTCAACCGGATTCCCGAAGTGCGGAAGCCCGAACATCACCGGGATGAAATGCAGCAGATACAATGCCGGAACGATGTAGCACACCGTGTAGCAAAGTGTACGTCCCCATACCGCGGCAGAGACGGGCGCTCCCGGTATGTTGAGCGGGTCGATGCCGCCGTTGCGGCGCCGGCGTTCACGCGATGTGCCCCCCAGCATGCATATGCCAAGCACCATGCTCTGTTGCAGGATCAGGACAACTATTCCGGGCATGACAAATGATGCGAATCCCTGCTCAACGTCACCAAGCATATGGGCCTCATTGCCGATAGGCACTCCTGACAGCGCCGAGCCGGCGGCTCCGAGTGTGGAAGCCCGGCTGGCTGTGATCTCGCTGATGTCCTTTATCTGTACATCAGCTATTGCGCCCATGAATCCGCGATAGCGCAGCAACAGGCTTGTCTGTGCGTAGAAAGTGGCATGGGTGGGTTCCATGCGCCCTATCTTTTTGCCGAAATCACTTGGAATCTCCAGGATGCCGAAAATCTCTCCGCGGGCCATGAGATCACGCGCGGCGGCCATGTCGGGCACGTAGTCATAGATGGCTATGGTGGGAGCTGCCGATGCATCGCGGACAAGTTTGCGTGAGGCAGCCGTGTGGTCATGGTCAATGACCGCGATGGGCATGTCTGTCACCACTTCCGGATTATAGATGAGCGTATAGGCCACCGGATACATGAGCGGCAGCAGTATGAAAAAGATAAGCACTCCCTGATCATGGAGCACCAGATGCCACTCTCTTGCAAATACACGTGCAAGGGATGAAAACCATCTTTTTATGTAATTCATAAATTTCATGCCGGGTGAGTTGACAATAAAAGGAAACACATCAGGGAACATATTGCTGGCGGATGCATGCGTGCTTGAAACGCCACAGCATCAGGGCCGGGAGGAAAGTCATGATGATCAATGCCACGAAATACATCCGTGAGTAATACAGTCCGGTTCCGTTCAGCACCTGCTGTATGTGTATCAGGAAGTAATAGCGCACGGGGACGATATAGCTGAATATGCCCACGGCACCGTACATGTTCTGGACCGGGAAAGAGAAGCCGGTAAGCGAAAAAGCGAGGATGGCCACCAGTGTGCCTGTAGCCAGCGCGAAACGCGGATTCGGGAAGATGCAGCTCATCATCAGCCCGAAGCCCTGACAGGCAAGGACAAAGAAAGGCATTGAGAGCGCCAGCACCCAGAGAGGACAAAGCACGGGGAACTGGCTTATGCCGAAGAGAAGTCCTTGCATGCACCAGCCTGTGATGGTGAATATGACAGTCTGCGGCAGCAGCTTGCCGGTAACGGCCAGAATGATGCTGCCATGGGAGTTGCGAAGCCATTGGCGCGATGTGCCGTATTTGATCTCATAGGTAAGTGTCATAATTGTCACCAGTATGATCATCAGTTCAAGCACTCCGGCTGAGAACGATGGCGTAAGGTACATGGAATAGTTTGTCCAGGGATTATGGACGGGGTTGATGTCTATAGACATTGGTTTGACAAGAGCCTCGATGGTACGGTCACTGATTCCTTTCTCTGAGGCGGCTTCCTGTACCATGCTGGCGGTTGCCTGCACTGCAAGGGTCTTGTAGCCCTTGTAGCTGAATGTACCGGGCACAAAGTAGGTCATGTTCGAGTAGTAGTTTATGACCGGTTTGCGGCCCGAGAGGGCATCGCGCTGAAAGTTGGCGGGGATGACATAGAATCCGAACACGCGTCCGGCACGCACGGCGCCCAGAGCGGCATCGTAGCTCTCGGCGCTTTCCGTGATGTCCACGTACTGCTGTGAGTCAAGGTTGCGCGTCATGGCACGTGACATCGAGGAATGGTCAAGATCCACGATGGCGGTGGGCACACGCACCGGCAGACCCTCCTGCAGCAGACTCAGGAAAAAGAGGCAGCAAAGCAGGGGCACAAATATCATGCATATCAGATACAGGCGCCTGCGGCATAGTGAGCTATAGCCGTATTTTATTGACTGCCATAATGCTTTCATCGGAATTCGATTGTGAGTCGTTGTTCTGGGTTTGAGAGTTGTCGTTTATTTGAAGTATATCGCTGACATTCCGGGGCGCAGGCCTTCTGCATCATCGGCTTTGACGGGGCGTGCCTTGATCTGGAAAGTGCGTGAGTCATACTGTCCGGTGACTTTGGTGGCGCGCCACACGGCATAGTTGCCCATGTCACGGACGTAGTAGACCTGTACGTCAATCTCCTTTTTGTCCATGCCGGGAATCATGACTTTTACTTTCTGGCCCATGCGGAAGTCATTGAGTATTTCCTCGCGGACGTTGAAAGTGACCCAACGGTCATCGCGCAATATGTTTATGATCGGAGCGCCCATGCTCACCAGTTCGCCCGGCTCGGGGTATATCTCGTCAATTGTGCCGTTGCAGGGGGCTGTCAGATAGCTGTCTTCAAGAACGGCCTCGGCCATCTCCACACCTCCGCCGGCGGCGTTTACCATGGCCTGTGCCGCCTGTTTGTCCTCGGCCTGTGCGCCGGCTTTTGCAAGCGACAACTGGTTTTTGGCGGCCCCGAGCTGCGCGGTTGCGGCGTCATATGCCGCTTTTGCCTCGTCACGTTTCTGGGCGGAGACCACTCCCTGACTGTAGAGGCGTTCCATGCGGTCATAGGTCTTTTTTGTGATGTCAACTGATGCCTGTGCGGTGGCAACCATGTCGGCGGCAGCACCGATGATCTGCTGGCGCGTGCCGGCATCAACTTTCCGGTTGGCGGCTTCGGCAACCTGTTTCATGGCTTCGGCCTGATTCAGAGTTGCCTGTGCGATAGATGAATGTATGTGGACAAGGGTGTCGCCGGCGTGGACGGTGTCACCTTCGCTGACATAAAAGTCAACTATGCGTCCTGCCATTTTTCCGGATACGCGCACGGTGGTTCCCTCAACCTGTCCTTCAACTATGTCTGATGGCTTGTCCATGAATATGAATCCAAAGACAGCCACAATGGCCACGATAACCACTACTACGGCCATGGTAATCATTATGGAGCGGCCTTCATGCCTGTTCTCCTGCTGCGATGAGGCGGTGTTGTTTGCGGGTGTCATATCAAGAATATGTGTGAGCTGTTACTTTTGTGAGTTTATATTTGTGTCAATACATCAGAGTGCCGAGTACCTTGCTGAGGTAAGTGTCGCACAACTGCACTTCAATCATGGCGTCGATGTTCTCGGAATTGGCTTTCAGCCATGCTGTCTGTGCGGCCATGACATCGTCAGTGGTGGTGACACCTTCCTTGAAACCTATGGTGGCGCACCTCAGGTTCTCATCGGCGCTGGCAAGGTTTGACTGGGTTGTGCGATATGTCTTGAGGCTTTCACGGGCTTTGAACGAGGCCTGATTGATCTGCAGGGTCGCCATCTCACGGGCGTCCTCAAGCTGCAGACGCATGATGGTCTCGTCGCTTTCCGCGGCCTTATATTTATAATAGTTGCCGCCCCAGTGCCACAATGGAATCTTGACCATGGCTCCGATTGAGAAGGCACCGGCAAATTTTTTGCTGAAACCGTCAAACATGTTGGGATTGGAGAATGAATATGCACCTATCAGGGCAACATTCGGGAGCATTTCTGACATGGCCACTTTTTTCTGCTGTCCGGCTATGTCTATGCCAAGTTCAAGAGCTTTCAGGTCCTGACGGCGCGAGAAAGCGGCGTCAATATCAGAGGCGCTGATTATACCGGCATCAATGTCTGAGGCTATTTCCAGTCTCTCTCCTCCGGGTTCATCGGCCAGATGCATATCTGAATTTATAGGAAGCCCGCACACCTGCGCAAGCGCCATGCGTGACAGTGTCAGGCCGTTCTCCACTTTGGCCAGATCAACTTTGGCGGAGTTGAGTTTGACGTCAACGCTGAGTTTGTCGGCGCGTGTGGCAACGCCTTCCTCAAACATCAGTGACACATTGTGGTCAAGTGAGTCAAGCAGGTTGACATAGCTCACGGCAAGGTCATACTTGGCTTTCAGCGACACAACCTGCCAGTAGGCGGCATCTACGGCATAGATCACGTTCTCGGCCTCGTTGTTGTGCAGCGCCGCGGAAAGTTCCTTGGCGTAGCCGGTCAGTTTGTTCATGGCCACAATCTTTCCGCCCATGTATATTGGCTGGGTAAGAGTCACCGCGCCGAAGAACACATTGTGGATGTCATATTCCATGGCTTTCTTGGGTATGAGCGCAACCTGCTCGGGAACGGGCTGTCCGTTGACAATCACCGGTTCACCGGTCATGGGATTTTTCACCACACCGAAGTTGTATTTCTGCGCGTCAGGGTTGACCAGCGCCTCCTGGTTGAAAGTGCCGACAGGCAGATACTGGTCACTCCCGAATATGGATATCTTTTTCTGGTTGTACATGTAGCCGCCCGCGAAATCAAAAGCAGGGAGATAGGCAGCAAAAGCTTCGCGGTGCTGATAGTCGGCTTTCTGCATGCGCTGGCGTGTCATCATCAGCTGCTTGTTGTTGACAAGCGCCATGGATCGGCAGCTGTCAAGGGTGTATACCTGCGCCATGGCCGCCGAGGGGGCTATCACGGTCATTGCCAGTATGGCTGCTGCAATTTTAAAATACTTTCGTATCTTCATATTCCTGGGGATATTACGCTGAAACGTGCGTGATGAGATTGGGGATGGAATGTGTATATCTGTTATGTCTAATTCTAACGTCTGTGATATAGGATTGGTTGATGTGCCCGTCGGAAAAATTGTCTGGACAAATTTAATTCAATAAACCATAATGGTGAATGATCATTGGAACAACTGACCAACAATTAAACTATTTTGCCACATTTGCACTACCGTCCGGGCACCCGGATGTCAGGAGGTGTTCCTGAGAGATTAAATTTTGTGGAAATGTTGGTTGGATACCGCAAAATATGCTTAACTTTGCCGTTGCATCATTCATTGACATGTCTTGTGAAAGGTATATAAAAGTGCTTTTGGCTGTGTTGGCCATTGTGTGCTGTGCCGGTAGTGCCACAGCACAGATTGTTGCCAACCAGCGCGAAACCATAAATGCCGATTCGCTGCGTCGAGACTTTGACAATCAGCCGTATTTTGGTCTGTACAAGGACAATTACTTCATATTCGGACCTGCCATAGGACAGAAGATCACAAAGGAAAACACAAATATCAAATTTCAGATTTCCATAGCTCAGCGACTCACGCGCTCCACACTGCCGCTTGGAACTTACCTGTACCTGTTCTATACGCAGAAGGTGTTCTGGAACGTCCTTGAGAACTCCATGCCCATGACTGACCTCAATTTCAATCCGGGAATAGGTCTGGCCAAGCCGTTGTTTGTAAAAAACCGGTTTATCGGCAAGGTCATTTTGTGTCTGGAACATGAGTCGAACGGTCGTGACGGGGATGCATCGCGTTCATGGAACAAAATATCATTGGGGGCCAACATTCTCATTGACCCCATGCTGATGGTGCACGGCAAGGTATGGATACCGATTGTCGATGGCCAGAACAACCGTGATATCCTTGATTATTCAGGCATATATCAGGTGGGATTGCAGGCATTCTCGTCAAATCGGCGGTTCAACTGCTCAGTCACGCTGACAAAGCGCAGGGGCTGGAATCTTAATTACAACACCGTTGTTGAGTTTGCCTACCGTCTGTGGAAGCGTGACAACCAATTCCTTTTCATGCAGTATTACAACGGTTTTGGCGAGGGGTTGCTGGAGTACAACAAGTTCCATTCGCAACTGCGCGTTGGTATTGTTATCAAGCCGCGTCTGTTCTCGGATTTCTGACCGGAACAGCCGGTAATATAAATATGTGTGATAGAGATGTAACAAGGCCGCGGAAAATGACTTCCGCGGCCTTGTTGCGCTTCAAGATGGACTCGAACCAACGACCCTCTGATTAACAGTCAGATGCTCTAACCGACTGAGCTATTGAAGCATTTTGCTGAGATTCACATTGCCTGTGGCAGGCAACCGTCTCATGATGAAATTTTAGTTTTGCGCTTCAAGATGGACTCGAACCAACGACCCTCTGATTAACAGTCAGATGCTC
>JAUNPQ010000021.1:15513-34923 GCA_030536615.1 Bacteroidales bacterium
TAACCGACTGAGCTATTGAAGCGTATAATCGCAAAGCGCTCTTGCTTTGTGCTGTCCCTGATGGGGAAATGCGGTGCAAAGATACAGCAAAAAATGATAATGCACAACTTTTTTGCGTGTTTTTTTGCTCGCCGTCGCCGATTTATGCGTGATTTTGCATTTAGGAATGAAATCAGCTTTTTATTTCAGGATTGCGCTGTTGCTTTCTATGGATGTCTGAATCTCATTGTTGCGTTTAACTTTCTTGCCATAAGGGAAGGTGTAAGAAAGGGTAAGTTGGACAGACCTCGCAAGATCACCGGTCCATCTCCATCCATGAGCCGAATATCTTTCGGAATCAAAGTCTGCGTAATATTTATTCTTGTTAAACCAGTTATGGAATTGCAGACGTGCCTTGAAATCTCCGACAGAATAGTTCATAAGGAATCCATATGTGCTTTTATAGTGATATCGTACGCCGTAGTCAAATGGCGCAAGATTTCTATCGGGGGTGGAATAATATAAAACGAATGAAAAATTCTTGAGGTAGTAATTGGCCTGGAGATTCGCTTTAACCAGATTCATTGATTGGGCATCTATCCCGGTACCAACCATTCTTTTTATTTGAGCGGAAGCCCGAAGTGATAAGGATTTATTGAATAACTTCAGTGTTGCGGAGAGGTATGCGGAATAATTATGGAAATCGCCGCTGTTTATCTCCTTGCGTATCAATCCGTCATATCCGGGCAAGGAAAAATATTCATGGGCGGTTTTATTCAGGAAACCATAATATTCTGCTGTTGCCGACAGACTCAGTCTGTTGGTGGGAATGTAGGAATATGAAGCGGAGGCAGTTATAAATGTGGTGTTGCGGAGTCCGGGATTGCCTTGCAGCCAAAGAAGTTCGTTGCTTTGGACAATAGCGGAATTGGAAGAAGACGGTGTGGGGTGATTATTTCCCCACCAGCCTTCGATTGATGCCGAATTCTTTTCGTTTATATTGTATTGTAATTGCATGCCAAGACGCGGATTCCATTGCTCTAAAGTATTTACACCGTTCAATCGCCCGATGACATATGATACTCCCAGCCGCGAATACAGACTCAAACCATTTTGCCAGTTTTGCATATATTCCAGAAACAACATGTTTTCAGATGACAGCAGTTTCTGCAGTCCGTTATATGAACCTTCATAATGAGTACGATAAATGGTGTTGTAACTCATTAATGAAGTTCTGAATGTATTGTTGCGGGAAAACTTCTTGGAATATTGAACAGTAACAACAGGTGCGTATGAAGTTTCCCTATTGTTATTAATAATAGGCGTTAAATCGCCGAGCTGATAAGATGAGTTTCTGCGTGTGCTTCCATAAGAAAAACTCCATGAGGCTACTAATGAATTGTTTTTCGGCAAACCAAAGTAATAATAGCCCCGCAGCCGTGGCGAAATTGTTTGGCCCGATTCGTGAGAAAGGGCTGATGAAGCAGGAAAAACAATTTCGGAGTAATGCACGTCTGATAAATTCCTTGTATGCGGATTTCCGGAACGGCCATATGAAATGGAATGGGTTATATTTGTCTTTTCCGTTTCATATGAAGCACGGAAGGAGGCGGATTGAGTGTTGCTCTGGCGCAGATAGTTCAATCCTGACTGACTGGTACGGGTTATTTCATCATAGTGCTGATTGCCTATATTTATGTTGCGGAAAGTTTCCACATTATAGCCCCGGAAATTGTTGTTATGTGTGATTGAGCCTGTTGCATTGGCATCGAAAGTCCAGTTGTTTTTAACGAATTTAGAATATAATATTCCTTCACCTCTGTCAATGTTGAGGGTATTGCCGGTGGCGGTCAGTTTGGTATAGCCGCCCCATTCATACTTCCTCATTATAAAGTTAACGACATTGGCCTGTCCTTGAAATCTCGGATCTTCGGGATATTGCAGAACTTCAACCCGCAGGACATCCTCCGGACGCAGTCCTTGCAAATCTTCATCGGTGGCCTGTTTATAATCAATGAACATGCCGACATCCTTTCCGGCATAGGTCTTTACTGACATACTGCCGGGAGTTATATCAAGCTGAGGCACATTCATCAGTTCTAAAAGTTGCGTTGCATCAATAGCCGCTTTTTTTACCTTTTTAGTCGGAGTATATTCAACACCTCGCTCAATAACGCGTTGTGTGCGACCCTCCACAACGACCTCATTGAGTTCCTCGGCTTTGATACTGTCTGATTCTTGGGTCTGCGCCGAGAGATATGACCCTGCGCTTATGGACACGGCGATCAGTGATGCAAGGAAACGTAACATAGAATTATTTTTTTGGTTTTATATTTCAGGGGTTAGTCTATAAAGGAAGACACATGAACTTGCTATTTGTGACATCAGCTTGGCAAAATTAGTGGAAATAATCGGTTATCTACCCCCCCCAGTTAAATAATGTCAACAAAGAGCGATTTTTAAATGTTTATTGTTTAAATTAATTAAGACAGAAATCAGCGACGCCGTTGGATGGCCTCGTTGCCGCCTGACTGCTGGAATCCGCCAAGCGCATTGCCGAAGTTGCCGAATCCGCCGTTTCCACGGTTGTTTCCTGTTCCCCGGCCGTAACGGGGATCGTTGCGGTCAATAGGCTCACCCCATTCGTCGTATTCAACGTCAGCATCGGCATTGGGGTCGGTTTCCCCTTTCTTGAGCTTTGGCTTGTTCTGTTTTATGGCATATGGCTTCTGGGCGTCAAGCGCAAACTCATAGATGTCCCAGCGCTGTTCTATGTCCCAGTTGGCTTTGAGATCAAGTTTCTGGTTGTAGTAGTACACTTCCTCGGGCTGTATGGAATCAGTCACGTTGCCGGTGTCCCATTTTCCATTGCCGTTGGCATCAAGGAAAAGGCGCGCATAGTATGTGCCGGGATTTATATAAGGAATTGTTACAACACCGTTTTGTGCCTTTATGGTGCGCACCGGTTTGTCTGAGCCGTCAAGAAGCTCAACGATTACGTCTGTGGAATCAGTGTTGAGGATGTTGAAACGCAGGTTTGAGTATTCTTCGGGCTGGCGCACAGTGAACTCGTGCGTGAATTCTTTGTTGTGGATTCCGTAAATATCAGTCACCGCCGTTGAGTCAACCGTGAACCGGTATTTGGCGCCGGGAGTGCGGTCAAAATCTATCACGATATCCATCATCGGGTTGAGCGGATCAGATGCAAGCGGTTTTACGGGTACATCTGTCCACACAGAGTCAACCATTGTCTGGAGCCGGACACCAAGTGTGTCAACAGATGCTATGGGTGTCTGCGTGACAAGGTGCAGCGGCGCGTAGATGTCATGCGCGGCGGTGCTTGTCACTTTCAGCGGTAGCAATTCAATGGGCGGCGGGAGTGTGTCGTTGTCTTTTTTCTTTTTCTGTTTCGGCTCTTTCCAGAAAAAACGTATAGTGTCATTGGCCCATGAGATTCTGTCGAGCGAGTCAGTGAATTCATGCCGTATGTCAAGCAGAAGCGAGTCTGTGGCAATCAGTTCGGGCGTACGCAGCCAGTATGACAGGGTGTCATTGGTAGGGTTTTTCTGGAGCACGGCGTGGTCTGTGATGAGCTGTCCATCAAGACTGCCGCCTACAATTGTCAGGGTGGGAAGTGTGTCAGACGGTGCTCCCATCCCGATAGTGACACGCCGACGTTCGGGACGTGCGTGGTCACGGAGGTATTGCGATCTGAAGTTTTCATTGAACCATGTCAGCAGCACATCGTTGGGAAAGTAGGCAACGCCCGGGCGCGTGGCTATTGAATCGGTCCCGTCATCAGTGCGCAGGGTGTCGCTTACCATTATATCTTCTACATATGGGCTTATTGTTTTTCCGATAAAGGCTATGTCTTCGGATCGGTCCCAATGGTTGTCGCGGTTCACGTCATTTACGGCGAAAAGCGTGTAGTTGCCGGGTTTCAGGTTGCGGATGGTGAATTGTCCGTACTGGTTTGTGCGGGCCACACGTTCAAAAGGCAGCGTGGTGAGAGTGGTGTCTGTCATTGACGAGTACAGTCCCACCATCATTCCCTGTGCCGGCTCAAGGGTGCGTGCCTCAAGCACCATGCCGCTTATGCGCAGTGTGTCAAGGTCTTTTCCTGTTGAGAAGTCAAGGGCGAAACCGTCAAGGATGTTGCCCTCGTTGAGGTCTTTTATGGCATCGGCAAAGTCAATGGTATAGGTTGTGTTGGGCTGCAGGGAGTCGCGCAGCTCAACATATACGTGTTTGCCGAGCGAGCGTACAACCGGCGCGGTGGTCTGTGTGGGTGACACGATGACCTTGTTGAAGGCATCGTCGAGCTGTATGTTCTCGTCAAACCACACGTCAATGCGCTGACGGTCATATTCGCGCTGCGAGGGTGAAGGGTTTGACCGTACATAGACCGGCGGTGTCTCGTCGCGTGCGCCTCCTTCGGGACGTCCCATTGAGGCGCATGCGCACATGATCATTGTCAATGTGGCAACAATGATGAATGCGCCGGTGGTGTGTCTGCTGTCCGTTTTTTTTCTTCTCATCGCGGCGCAAATTTACTCAAAATCCTTGAAAAGCCGAAAGGTAGTGTCTTAAAATGCATGTGACTTTGTCGGCGGGTCAGTGTGCTTCGAGCCAGTTTGTACCGACGCCAAGACTTACGGTGAGGGGAACCGGGCCGTTCCACGCCTTTTCCATGCACTCGGTTACAAGCGTGCTCAGTTCTTCAAGTTCATCAGCGGGAACGTTGAACACAAGTTCGTCATGAACCTGCAGGATCATGCGTGTGCGCATGCCGCGTGCGGAAAGCCGGTGCGCAACAGAAATCATCGCCACCTTGATTATGTCGGCTGCTGATCCTTGCAACGGCGCGTTTATGGCGTTGCGCTCGGCATAGGCACGTACCACTGAGTTGCGGCTGGTGATGTCCGGGAGATAGCGCTTGCGGCCCATGACTGTTGACACGTATCCGTCGCTGCGTCCTTTATCAATGCTCTCATTCATATACTCCTGCACGCGCGGATAGGTGCGCATATATCCGTCAATCAGCGCTTTGGCTTCCGTACGGGGAATGGCCAGACGCTCGCTGAGCCCGAAAGGCGAGATTCCGTAGATTATTCCGAAATTGGCCGTCTTGGCGTTGCGGCGTTCATTTTCGGTGACTTCGCTGAAATCTTTATGATATATTTTGGCTGCTGTGGCGCGATGGATGTCTTTGCCGCTGATGAATGCCTCTGTCATGGCCGGATCCCCGGACATGGCAGCCATCAGGCGCAGTTCAATCTGCGAGTAGTCGGCGCTGACAATCAGACATCCGTCGTCGGCTATGAAAGCCTCGCGGATCAGACGGCCTTCCTCGGTGCGTATAGGTATATTCTGGAGGTTGGGGTTTGTGGATGACAGCCTTCCGGTGGCTGTGACCGTCTGGTTGTAGGTGGTGTGGATCTTGCCTGTCTTGGGATTTACAAGGCGCGGCAATGCATCGACATATGTGGCCAGAAGTTTCTTGAGCCCGCGGAACTGCAGGATGAGATCAACAATGGGCCACCGGTGACGGTATTTCTCAAGGTTGTCCTCGGTGGTTGACCATGCGCCCTTTTTTGTGCGTTTCGCCTTCGGGTCAATGTTGAGGCGCCCGAAAAGCACCTCGCCCACTTGTGTTGGAGAGGCTATGTTGAAGCGTCCTCCGGCCAGTTCCCAGCATCGCTGTTCAATTTCATCCATGCGTTCTGACAGGCCACGTGACATGCGGTGCAATACGGCGCTGTCTATGCGCACGCCTGTCCATTCCATGTCGGCGAGTACACGGACCAGAGGGAGTTCCACATCGTTGAGAAGTGAGCCGAGCCCTCCATCGGCAATGTGTTTCATCAGCGGACTGATGACTGTGCTGACGGCCGCTGCCCGTGCACAGACTATTGCGGCTATTTCCTCAGTTGTGCCCTTAAGAGGTTTTTTGCGCTCGGAGGCCGGGGCGCCGAGGTCATGAAGTTTTATGGCTGACATTGCCATTGCTGTTTCCGGGAGATCGTTGGGCTGTTCGGGGCGCAGCAGGTAATAAGCCAGTTGGGTGTCAAAGTATTTCGCTCTCCACTCTGTGCCCATGCGCCGCAGTATGATCATGTCGCGTTTCACGTTGTGCGATGATACGCAGAAATCGGCATCAGAGAGCAACGGTGCAACAGCCTCGATCCATCCCTGAACGGTGCCGGGAACGAAAATCACATTGCCGGCGGTGCAGAGAGCCATACCGTGATATTCGGCCGTCATGGCTTCATCGCCGGTGGCATAGATGCTTATGGAAACCTTTCCGGCGGCTCGGGCGCCATTGACAAAAGTACTGACCTCTGCCGCATTGCCTGCAATGGTATAATCAACGGTGAATATCTCAGTGTCATCCTCCACAGGCTCGTCATTGACCTCCATGTCAAACAGTGACGGTGTGCCGGTGGCCGCGGGTGTGATATCGGTCCGGGGATTGGCGGCTGACGGGGTGGGTGACAGCCGGTTCAGGAAAGATTTGAATTCCAGATCGGTGAAAATTGTACGGAGGGTGTCGGTGTCCGGTTCGCCGCGCAGCAGGTCAGAGGGTTTTTCCTGAACGGGAACGTCGGTCTTTATGGTCACAAGAAACTTGGAAAAGGAGATCTGTTCGGCATTTGTCTCTATTTTCTGACGCAGAGCGCCTTTCAGCGCGGTAACATTCTGGATGAGATTCTCCACGCTGCCCCATTCCCCGATGAGCTTGGCTGCCGTTTTCTCGCCGACACCGGGGCAGCCCGGCACATTGTCTGAGGCATCTCCCTCAAGGGCCAGAAGGTCTATGACCTGTCGTGGCGAGGATATTCCGTAGCGTTCACACACTTCCTTTGGACCACGGATCTCGAATCCGTTGCCTTTAAGGGCCGGGCGGTACATGAACACTTTATCAGTGACAAGCTGTCCGTAGTCTTTGTCGGGGGTCATCATATAGGTTGTGAAGCCGTCGCGCTCAGCCATTTTGGCGAGAGTTCCGATCACATCATCAGCCTCGAACCGTGGCATTTCTATCACTTTTATGCCGTAGGCTTCCACAATTTTCTTGATGAATGGTATGGCAAAGGTGATGTCTTCCGGCTGTTTGTCGCGCTGTGCCTTGTATTCCGGGTATACCTCGTGGCGGAATGTGTCACCGTGGGGAGGGTCGAAACATACGGCCATGTATGGCGGATTCTCTTTGCGGATTATGTCATCGAGCGTGTTGCAGAATCCGAAAATGGCGGATGTGTTGCGGCCGTCGGAGGTGATGCGAGGACTGCGGAACAAAGCGTAATAGGCACGGTATATGAGCGCGTAGGCATCAATCAGAAACAGTTTTTTGTCATTCATCAGAGCTGGTTTTTGAAATGTAAAATTAATACTTTTGGGCAAGACTTGAAAATTATAGATAAAGTTTAGGGAAAAATTAGTAATTTTGCACCGTTTAAACGGAAACCGGCATGAGCCTCAACCCTATCGAGGAAATTAGAAGAGACATATCCGCTGATTTGGACCGACTCACAGACCGCATCGCGGAATGTCTGTCGACCGGCAATCCCATGCTTCAGGCCATTGTCACGGCCAATCTGCGCAACAAAGGCAAACTGATCCGCCCCATGACGGTCATCCTTGCCGCGCAGCTTCTTGGTGAAGTGAATGAGAAAGTCATTGACTCGGCGGCCTCGGTTGAATTGCTGCATAATGCCTCGCTTATTCATGACGATGTTGTTGACGCTTCGCGCACGCGTCGTGGCGCACCCACAGTCAATGCCGTGTGGGACAATCATATAGCGGTGTTGGTGGGTGACTATTATGTGTCTACCTCCATGCAGCTTGCCATAAGGACAGGCAATGTGCACATAATCGAGGCTGTCTGCGATCTGGGACGTCGTCTCAGTCTTGGCGAGCTTGACCAGATCTACAATGCACGCTACCATACTCTGACTGAGGACGCCTATTTCCAGATCATAGATTTCAAGACGGCGTCTCTTTTCAAGGCATGTGTGCGTATGGCAGCATACGCCTGCAAGGCTGACGGTCCCGCTGCCGATGTGCTGACACGTTACGCTGAGTTGCTTGGTCAGGCTTTCCAGATACGTGACGATATTTTTGACTACTTTGACGATACAGCCATAGGCAAGCCCACCGGAAATGACCTTCGCGAGGGCAAGATCACCTTGCCGTTGCTGCATGTGCTGCTCAATGACAGCCTGCCGCAGCATGAGGAGATGCGTGCTTTGGCTGCCGCCGAGGAACTATCGGACGCGGACATAGAGCGGCTGCTGAAATATGCGCGTGACAACGGCGGCATTGAGTATGCCTACCGCCGCATGGCCGAAATGCGCGACGAAGCTGTAGGCTGCCTCATGACATTCCCTGAGCATCATGCACGGCAGCGCCTAATGCAGCTGTTCGATTATATCATTGACCGCAATTATTGAGTGTGGTGGTGTCATGCATAAACATTCGGACACCGCAACTTGTATTAATATAAATCTCTTTCATAAAACACCGCATCTTTTTTGATGCCGGAATTCAAGTAAACCAGTATGCCAGAAATTAAAACCATTGGAATTCTCACTTCCGGCGGCGATGCCCCGGGCATGAATGCCGCTATCCGTGCCGTGACCCGTTCAGCCATATTCAACGGTCTTAAAGTAAAGGGTATATATCGCGGATATCGCGGTCTGATCACCGATGAGATTGTTGATTTCAAGACCCAGAACGTCTCCAATATAATACAGCAGGGCGGCACAATCCTGAAAACGGCGCGCTGCAAGGAGTTTCAGACCCCTGAAGGCCGTCAGCTGGCTTACGATGTCCTGAAGCGCCATGAGATTGATGCGCTTGTCGTCATAGGTGGCGACGGTTCTCTGACCGGTGCGCGTATCTTCGCTAATGAATTCAACATTCCCATTATCGGTCTTCCCGGAACCATAGACAATGACCTTTACGGTACGGACAGCACCATAGGCTATGACACTGCTCTGAACACAATAATGCAATGCGTGGACAAGATCCGCGACACGGCGACAAGTCATGAGCGTCTGTTTTTTATTGAAGTCATGGGCCGTGATGCCGGTTTCCTGGCTCTGAACGGAGCGATAGCCAGCGGCGCCGAGGCCGCCATCATTCCGGAGATATCCACCCAGGTTGACCAGCTTGCCGAACTCATACAGCACGGTTTCCGCAAAAGCAAGAACTCATCCATAGTCCTTGTGGCCGAGAGTCCGGTGACCGGTGGTGCCATGGGTCTTGCCGAACGCGTTAAAAATGAATACCCCGGCTATGATGTGCGCGTGTCCATACTCGGGCATCTGCAGCGCGGAGGATCTCCTACGGCCTTTGACCGCATAATCGCATCGCGAATGGGTTCCGCAGCCATTGATGCCATGATGGAGGACCAGCGGAACGTGATGATAGGTATCCGTAACGATGAGATTGTCTATGTCCCCTTCACAAAGGCCATCAAAAACGACAAGCCTATAAAAAGTGAGTTACTGGGCGTTCTGCGCCGTCTCTCCATCTGATTTCAATTCATTTTCATAGATATGTTTACTGAAAAACGAAGCAGCATGCTCCACGGAGTGCTTCTCATGGGACTTTTCTCGTGCGCGGCATTCTATATCGGGTCTGCCGATATCTTCCGACAGATATCTTTCAGTCCCATGATAATAGGCATCATACTCGGAATGCTCTATGCCAACAGTCTGCGTAACAATCTGCCGGATACATGGGTGCCCGGCATACAGTTCTGTTCAAAGAAATTGTTGCGTCTGGGCATAATTCTTTATGGCTTCCGGCTGACCTTCCAGGATATAGCTCAGGTAGGTACGGCAGGCATAATCATTGATGCCATTGTGGTGATTGTCACCGTGATAGGGGGCGTATATATTGGCAAACTGCTTAAGATGGACAGTGACATAGCTCTTCTGACATCCATAGGCAGCGGCATATGCGGCGCCGCCGCCGTTCTCGGCGCGGAGTCAACAATACAGACCAAGCCCTACAAGACAGCCGTCGCAGTTGCCACGGTGGTTATATTCGGAACAATCTCAATGTTCATCTATCCCATTGCCTATCGTGCCGGCATTCTGGGCCTTACTCCTCAGGAGATGGGCATTTACTCAGGCGCCACACTTCATGAGGTGGCACATGCCGTGGGAGCGGGCAATGCCATGGGTACGGAGATCTCGAACACGGCTATCATTGTAAAGATGATCAGGGTGATGCTGCTTATCCCCGTGCTGTTCAGTCTTGGATATTGGGTGGCTATCAAAGCCCGGCGCGCTGTCCGTGCCGGAGGTGGAACAGCATCTGCCTCGGCGGGGAAAATCGCTGTTCCATGGTTTGCCCTCGGTTTCCTCGGGGTCATAATATTCAATTCGCTCAATCTCCTGCCGGCGCCTGTCATTGAGGTCATAGATTATATTGATACCTTTCTTCTGACAATGGCTATGGTCGCACTCGGAGCGGAAACGAGTATTGACAAATTCAAGCGTGCCGGTGCCAAGCCGTTCATCCTTGCTTTTATCCTTTATATATGGCTTCTGGGAGGAGGATGGCTTATGAGCAAATATCTGGCGCCGATGTTTTTATAAGGCATTCTGCATACAGACAGACAATACCGGACGGCGGAATTTTTTCCGCCGTCCGGTATTGTTTTTGGGTTACAAAAAACATTAAAAGATGCTAATGGCTTGGACTTGCCGCCATGAAATTTGCTAAATTTGTGACGAAGCAAAAGCAAAAAAGTACGCATTGATATATTCCTGCATATGGAAATTTTTTGGTTGACAACAGGATTCATCTTCATGGCGCTTACGCTGGTCATGGTATTTGTGCCCCGTTTTCCGGCGGCAGTGACTGGCTATGTGTCAATGATATGCCTCTATCTGTCAGGATATGCTATGTTTGAGCCTTACGCGTTGATTTTCTGGGCTATAGCTGTTGCTATAGCTGAGGGAATACGGCTTCTGCTCCCACGGCCCGTTGTGCGCAGCACCATGGGCGTGCCTTATATCAGTGGCGGCGCATTGGCCGGTATGGCTGTGGGCATGCTGGCAAACACCACTGCCGGGGTTGTGGCCGGCGCCATGGCCGGTGCTGTTCTTGGAGGCATGGCTTTTGCGCGCACGGCAAAAGGGGCTGCCATGGAATTTCCGTCATGGAAGTTTTTCAATTATCTTGCAGCCAAGGGTCTGCCGGTGATTGTGGCTCTGTCCGCAGCCGGAGTCAGCATTGTTCAACTCCTAATACTCCATCGGCTCAATGGTTAGGCGGCTTCTTATCATAATATCAGTGTTGGTATGCGGCATCATTACAGGAGTTGCCCAACTTAAGCCTGCGCATCCCGATATGGATGCCATACGTGAGGCAAGCACTGATCCGAATTCAAAATACTATTATCCGCGTCTGCTTGAGATGTTCATGAGCAATGATACCGTCATGACTGCTGATGACTATCGCTATTTCTACTATGGCTCAATGTTTCAGGAAGACTACAACCCTTATCGCGAGAGTCCCTATGAGAATCAGATAAAGCAGATGGAGAAACTCTACCTGAAACAGGAACACCTTACGCGCGCCGAGCGTCAGTCAATTGAGGAACTCGCAAAGAAATGTCTGGAAGACAATCCGCTGGATCTGCGGCAGCTGATGTATAGGGTATACGTCTATGAGCAGAACAAGAAGTATAACCTTGCCAAGATATGGAAGCATAAACTTGATCGCATCCTTCTCACTATAGCCGCCTCCGGCAGCGGAACCACTCCTGAGGACGCCTGGGTGGTTGCCTATCCCAGCCATGAGTTTGAATTTTTCAATCTTTCAGGCGGAAGTGTCACGGGCCGTGAGTTTCAGCCGCCATACTACGACAAACTCACCGTACGTAACAAGAAAGGTGACAAGGTTGCCGAACATTATTTCAATCTCCATACCCTATTGGAACAGTACTATCTCAAACACCCCGAGGAGCGTTAAACCGGCTGACGTATCGTTCAGGAATATATCGGCACACTAAAACATCGTACTCAAAACCGGATACTTTAAGTCAGACATTTTTACGCGTTGTTGCTGTAATTAATTATTGTTAAACATTGGGCTGTTTTGCGGCCTTATTGCTAACTTTGCCGTTTGTAGGAGTCTGCGCACCGTCAGGCCGCGGTCTCCTCGGCAACCAATCATGTGAATATACAATCCTGTTTTCAGGATTTCAACAACTTCCCGATGAAAAGATACAATCTTGTCAACAACTCTCTCGGATGGCTGTGTTTTGTGATAGCGGCAACTACATATCTGCTGACGCTTGAACCCACAGCCAGTTTCTGGGACTGTCCGGAATTCATAACCCAAGGTTATAAACTTGAAGTGGGCCATCCGCCGGGCAACCCAATATTCATGCTCACGGCGCGTTTCTTTGTCACGCTCTTCGGCGGATCGGCACAGAATGCCGCACTTGCCGTCAACACCATGTCGGCATTGCTGTCGGCAGGCACAATCCTGTTGCTGTTCTGGACCGTGACACACCTTATACGTCGGCTTATTGTGCGCGATGACAGCGGCGAGATAAGCCTGCGCAAAACGGTCATAATCATGGCCGGCGGTCTTTGTGGCGCCCTGGCATATACATGGAGCGACACATTCTGGTTCTCGGCGGTAGAGGGTGAGGTATACGCTTTCTCATCATTCTGCACTGCCCTTGTGTTCTGGCTCATCCTGAAATGGGAGAACAGGGCCGACGCGCCGCATTCAGATCGCTATATCATTCTGATTGCGTATGTTATAGGTATATCTATAGCGGTGCACCTGCTTAATCTGCTCTGTATTCCGGCTATTGTGCTTGTGTTCTACTACAAGAAATCCAAGAATCCAACAGTCATCGGGTCTCTGATAGCGCTTGCTGTCTCGGCGGCACTTGTGGTGCTCATCCTCTACGGACTCGTTCCGGGATTCATCGCGGTGGCACAGCGTTTTGAGCTGCTGTTTGTGAACAGCTTCCACATGAGCTTCAACAGCGGTGTGATAGCATACGTGATTCTGACCGTTATCACATTCCTCTGGACAATCATTGAGCTGTACAGACAGCGTTCAGCCTGGGCTATCCGTATAGGCGTATTCCTGTCGGTGATCTTCTCCGGCATGCCGTTCATAGGCCACGGCTGGCTGATTCCCTTTGTGTTGATTTCCGGTCTGGCCGTCTATCTTTTCGCCATATGCCGCAAGATACCGGTACGCGTGTTCAATGTTGCCGTTATAAGCGTTTTTGTGATTTTCATAGGCTACTCATCATATGCATTGTTGCTCATACGCTCAAATGCAGTGACGCCTATGAACCAGAATGCCCCTGACAATGTGTTCTCATTGGCATCATACCTCAACCGTGAGCAGTATGGTGACCGTCCGCTTCTCTACGGCCAGACTGTTGCCGAGGAACTTGGACAGCCACAGTTTGCCGGCTATGATGATCAGGACGCGCCGATATGGGCCTATGAGATTGATGACGAGGGATATCCCGTCACCTCACCAATCACCGGCTTGCGCTACCAGAACGGAATGCCGATTGATATAGGTGAGAATGCCTATGCCAAGGAAGTAAAGACAGATCCCTCTGATCCTGACCGTTATGTCAAGGAAGTGCACAGACCCGAGTATGAGTATTCGGCTGACATAAAGATGCTTCTGCCGCGCATATACAGTTCGGATCCACGTCATGTCAAGAACTACAAATCATGGTCACTTTATGTGAACCAGGATTTTGAGGAGATTCCCTCTGATCTGCGCCGCCGCTGGCTGGAGATGGGATATGCTCCTGAAAAAGAGCTGACACCCTATCTGAATCATACGCAGACGTTTGATATGGGTACCTATTCGGATCGCAATGGTGACGAAGTGGAATATGCCCCTGAAGGCTGGAAAATGGGATTGGGTCCGAATCTGAGGTTCTTCTTCAACTACCAGCTCAACCACATGTACTGGCGTTATTTCATGTGGAATTTCGCCGGCCGTCAGAACGACCTGCAAGGAAACGGCGAGCCCCATCTGGGCAACTGGATATCAGGTATACCTTTCATAGACAATGCCCGTCTGGGAGATCAGTCACTTCTTCCCGAGGAATATGGTGACGGCAACAAAGGCCATAACGTGTTCTACATGCTTCCGCTCATTCTGGGTCTTATCGGTCTGTTGTGGCAGGCTCTGGCACGGCATGCGGCCGGTCCGCGTCGTGGAATAGAGCAGTTCTGGGTTGTTTTCTTTCTGTTCTTCATGACCGGAATTGCCATTGTCCTCTACCTGAACCAGACACCCGGGCAGCCGCGTGAGCGCGACTATGCTTTTGCCGGATCGTTCTATGCCTTTGCCATATGGATCGGTCTTGGCGTGCCTGCCCTTGTCCACATTCTCAAATCGCTTGTGCGGCTCTGCACCGGCTCTGCACCGCGCCGCGACAAATCGGGCGCCGTAGTGACGCCCGGCAAGCCTCTGGGCAACGGCCTCACATGGGCTATTGTTGCCGTGGCTGTGCTCATCGGTCTGGCTGTGCCGCTGCAGATGGTGTCACAGACGTGGGATGATCATGATCGCTCAGACCGTTACACGGCCCGTGACTTCGGTATGAATTACCTCAACTCGCTTGATGACAATGCCATAATATTCACAAACGGTGACAATGACACTTTCCCGCTCTGGTATGCCCAGGAAGTTGAAGGTGTCCGTCAGGATGTCAAGGTTGTCAATCTGTCATATCTGAGCACGGACTGGTATGCCAACCAGTTGCGCCGTCCGTCATACACCGCCGCCGGAATACCCATGTATGCAAGCCCCGAGGACTATGCCTATGAGAAATTCTGGATGCGCTCAGTGACAGATGAGACAGACTCAATGGCAATGCAGCCCATCACGGCTGAGCGTGCCCTGACAGAACTCTATTCGCACACATCACCCGCCACACAGCGACTTCTGGCCAACAATCCCGGAAGTTATACGGATGTGAAGTATGTTCTGGCCACACCTAATATATATGTGCCACTTGACAGTGTTGCCACCCGGAAAGCGTTCGGACGCCTTCCGGAGACTTTCGACGCGGCACGAGGCGGATATTTCATGCCACTCTCGCCCGGAGGTCTGGGCCGTTCAGCAGGCCTGAGCCGCATGCTCACCTATGATATTGTTGCCCATAGTGCCGGCGATGGCTGGAAACGTCCTGTCTATTTTGCCAATACTGTTCCGTCTGACATGTATATAGGACTCAACGACTATCTCTTCAACACCGGTATGGCCAAACAGGTTGCTCCTTTCCGTGGTGGCACATCGCCGGTGGCCGACAAGGCATATCGCAACATAATGTCGCGTTTCCGTTGGGGGGGACTTGACTCAGGCAAGGATATATATCTTGACGAGACCGTCCACCGCATGATCTCATCAACGCGTCTGGCCGTGCTCGATGTCGCAAAAGACCTTCTGGATACGGCTGATGCTCCTGCATCGGCATGGGCTGTGGAATATGCCCGCAAGAAAAACGAGCCTGTTCCGACAACTCATCTTGACATGGCACGTCGCCTTGTGCGCGAACTGGACACGCGGATGCCTGAACAGACAGTGCCTTATGAGAACTATATAGACATGCAGCGTGCCGAGATTCTGTGCGCAATCTGGGCACTCTCGGGCAAAGACAGCGATCTGAAAGCTGCCGAGGAGGCGCTTGACGCATGCATAGAACGTTATGGCGCACTCCTGCGCTATGCCGCCTCGGTTGACTCAGGCACGCGCAAACTTCTGGGTTCAGACACCCGCCAGTCACTCAGTTTTGTCAATATTGCCATAGGCATGCGCAATTATCTTGACCTGCGCAAGGCAATGATGGAAAAGGGCGCTGATGCCGAAAGCCTGTCAGTGCTTGACAGCACCGCCAATTCGGCAATAGGACAATACGTATACCGTTGGCTCTTCCTTGACGATTATGACGTTGAGACACTGTTGAAGTTCTACAACACCCGGAGTTCACAGGTGTCTGATCTGGCCGGCTATGCCTATGAGATCAAGGAAATGTACCGGCAGTATCTGCCAGACGTGAAGCCGATGTCACGTACTGAGAAGGTTGCATCCCGATTAGGTGTAGGCCTGCCGGAATGGCGTCGGGTAGCTGACTGACCACAACCTTTTCTCTTCGCTGTCCGTTATGTTTATAGAACAGCCTCCTACGTTATATCGCCTCCTTTTTCCGGAGGCGATATGGCGTATAAAACGCCCCGGTGTGAAAGCCGCCTATCTGACTTTTGATGACGGTCCTGTGCCGGAAGTGACACCCCTTGTCCTTGACATTCTGGATCGCTATGGTGTCAAGGCCACTTTCTTTATGGTCGGGGACAACGTGGCCCGCAATCCCCGGCTTCTTGACGAAGTGCGCCGGCGCGGACATACTGTGGGGAACCACACCATGAAGCATATTCAAGGATTGCACTGTTCATGGCGCAGCTATGCCCGGAATATAGCTGATGCTGACGCCCTCATCGGTTCACGCCTCTTCCGACCTCCGCACGGACTGATGAAACGCGTGCAGATGCGTGTCGTAAAAGAACGCTACAACATAATCATGTATGATGTTGTGACACGTGACTATAACCGGCGGCTGACACCTGAGCGTGTATTTGACAACGTGAGGAAGTATGCGCGCGACGGTTCTATCATCGTTTTTCATGATTCCATCAAAGCCCGTGAAAGGGTTCTGGTCACGCTCCCGCGAGCCATTGAATGGCTACTTGACAACGGGTTCACCCTTCTGCCACTATGAAAAAAATACGGGCGGACCTTTTGCGCCGCATGATCCTTGATGCCGGCGCCTACAGCTGCGGGTTTGTGCCTGCCGATGCCGTGGATGCCGCCGACATGGATCTTTTCATGAGATGGCGCGATAGTGGCGCCCATGCGGGCATGAGTTACCTTGAACGTAACGACGCTGTGCGTACAGACCCCCGGCTTCTTCTTGAAGGAGCACGTACGCTCATCGTATGCCTGTTCAATTATCATACAGAAGAGCACTCTCCGGGATGTCTTACTGATAGGAAATCCCGGTTGGATTTCCCTGAAGCAGACTCTCGGGCAGGAACTGCCGTTCCGGATAGAGGAAATAGCATTCCATATATAGCGGAGTATGCGCGGGGACGTGACTATCATCTCGAACTTCGTGACCGCCTGCTGCCCGTTTCCCGTTTCCTGACAGAGCGGTATGGCGGCGAGGCCCGCATATGCATAGACAGTGCGCCCCTGCGTGAACGTTACTGGGCTGTCCGTGCGGGGTTGGGCTTCTGCGGCCGCAATTGCCAGCTGATTGTTCCCGGCGCGGGCTCGGCTTTTTTTATTGCCACGGTGCTTTGGACCGGTGAGGTTGACGGATATTCAGTGCCGCTTGAATACGCCACTTGCGGCACATGCCGTGCCTGTGTTGATGCCTGTCCCACCGGAGCGCTGAGGGGTGACGGCACTCTTGATGCCCGGCGCTGTCTGAGCTATCTGACCATAGAGAGCCGTCTGCCTGTGCCTGATGATATTCCTCTTGCCGGCAACCTGTATGGCTGCGATGCCTGCCGTCTGGCTTGCCCTCATGGCCGCAAAGCTCCGGTCACTGACATTGAGGCATTCCGCCCGCGTACTGACATCTGCTCCATGACCACCGCGGACTGGTGCGACATTGGTACCGGCGCATTCCGACGGCTCACCACTGAGAGTGCCATGACGCGTGCACGGGTAGGGAACATTCGTGCCAATGCACGATGTCTGCTTGAGGATAAGTAAATATATCAGTCCAAAAATTCGTAGTGGCCATATGTCGATGTTAAAAAACACTAAAAATTGTGATGTTTGATTTTAAGTCTGCGATTTTTAACATATTTTGTTGTACTTTTAGCCTATCAAATTCCATGAGAACTATTCCCTCACATAACCTTTGACAAATAATTGACAACCAGTTATTATAAACACTAATCAACAACTTTATGAATCTATCTTTACGCAATCTGGCAATTGCCGGAACACTGATGGTGTCAGGCGCCGTTATGGCACAGGCACCGTTCGCCGTGACTGAGGTATGGAAAACCAAAGATGTTCCTACCGCGGCAAATCCCTATCGTGATGGCACCGCTTTCAACGGAAACGTTTATCTGCTTGACAAAACCAACGGCAAAGTTGTGAAAGTCGGCGCCGAGGGTGCTGAGACTCTTGATCTCGATGCTGCAGGATGCAACGCCATCACCTCTGACGAGGCCGGTAACATCATCCTGAAAGTTGGCGGTTTTGGAGCTAACACAGACAAATCAAACAAATACCGCATCTTTCCTGCCGATGGTTCAGCCTCATTTGAACTGACTGTAGGCAATGAGTCTGACGGATTTGTTGCAGGTCGCGCCGATGAACTTGGTCGCGCCTTGGGCAACATCATGAGCGATGAAGGCGGCGTGTTCTATGCTACTGCCAACGGATCAAAGAAAGTGCGCACAATCTGCATTGTAAACGGCGAGGAAGCCACTGACTACACTGAGTATGTCAATGACAAGGATCCCAGCAGCCCTGCCAACACAATGTCAATGGCACAGCCTGCTTTCAATACAATGGAGGAGTTCTATGCAATGTATGATGAACTTGGCGATAACTTCTACAATGCTACTTTCTACTATCGCTCAGACGCATCCTATAACGTTGAGAAATTTGACGTTGACCAGAATAAGTTTGTGACATACACCCGTGGTGCCGACACAAAACTGCAACATGGCTGGGATATATTTGAAATCAACGGAGTGAAATATCAGCTCCATCCCGGCACGGGTTCAGCAAACTGGGTTCCCTCATGGTGCATCACAGAACTCGGCTCCTCAGAGATCCTCTATGAGGAGGCAAACGCTGACTTCGGCAACCCGACAAACGGCAACGGCTCAATGCTCCTTGCACGTGTTGTTGACGAGAACACCGTTCAGGTTTATCAGGCATACTTTGGCGGCGGTGCAATGACCGGCTGCGGTATGTGGGAACTTAAATTTGAAGGTGGCAGCCCCGCTGGTGCCCTCTACATGGTAGGTAATATCAACGGCTGGTCAACATCTGAGCCCGTTGTTATCAATGCCGAGAATGGTGTGTACACCTACACATTCGAGGATCACTATGCTCCTGAATTCAAACTCTCCACTACCTACGGTGCAGACTGGCCCGCATTCAATGAAGGTGGTTTCTCAATCGCCAACATGAACATCAAGGAAGCCGGCACATGGGATCTCGAAAAGAATGCTGATCCTGCCAACTTCACTCTTGTGAAAGGCTGCTGGACAATCAAAGTTGACCTCGAGAACATGAAGTTCACTGTTGAAGGCGCCGCTGATGTCTTTGAGGCTCCTGAACTCTACTACCGTGGCCAGGTTCGTGGTGAAGACCACT
>JAUNPQ010000090.1 GCA_030536615.1 Bacteroidales bacterium
CGTGATATATTTGTATTTGCTTGTTATACGGGTCTCAGATTTTCAGATGTTATTGCGTTGAAATGGTCAAATATAAATGGCGATATACTTGATGTAATATCTAAGAAGACCAACCATCGTCAGCGTTTTGCCATGGCAGCAGAGGCTTTGCGAATACTTGCGAAATATCCAAAGGCTCCCGATGAAGAAGATCCGCGCATTTTCCCGACTATATCAAATCAGAAATACAACGCCCATCTAAAAGAGGTCGGTAAACTCGCCGGTATGACGGGAGACTGGATTACAGAGAAACAGAGCGGCCGAACCAAGACCAGGGAAGTTCGTCCGAAGTATGAGTTGCTGACATCGCATGTGGCACGGCGCACATTCGTAACGATGTGTCTGCGCAAAGGTATGTCGCCGGAGGATATTCGTGCCGTAACAGGTCATACTACTGCCGATATGATGATGAAGTATGTGAAGTTCGATGATGAAAGCAAGCGTGAGAAGATGAGCATCCTAAACGAGACCGCTCAGTTAGGAGTGGAGACCGTTTTCGACCATGCCATAACCGACGATGAACGAATCCGGCTTGGCATACCGACACGTGAAGCCTATCTTGAAATGTTTGAGGGCGATACAGCGTCAGTCAATGCTCACCTCGCCGTCCTCGCCCATATCCGTGGTAATCTCGAGGCTCGCGCCAAATACATCAAACGCCTCCCCACTGACAAACTTAATGAGATTCTTGAAATCATCATGAAGGGTATTTAACTCCATATGGAGTTGTCAAGGATTTAACTTTTACCGCTAAAAAACAGGACCCTGAACGCTTGGAGAACTAATATAGGTACAAAAGGAAGAAAATTAGTTTTAAACTTATGATTTTTACTTTGTTCATTACTGTTGATTTTGGGTTAAACATATAATTCATTAAAATGAGAATCCACAGATGCAACTCTGTATTTCTATGTGCTTTTATCATAATTATTTACTACTTTTAGTTGGGCGTTTTACGTTCATATTCTCACGCCTATACCTAAATTCAAGTTTTGGGGATGTTGGAAATCGTAGAGCTGGTATCCGATATTGATATAGAAGCGTGGGTGTGGCGATACTTTGAGGGTCAATGCCTGATAGAATATACGTTCTCCATCAGGGCGCAAGACATTCAATCCCAAAGCGGCATTAACGGCGAATATGGGCATAGTAAGTTCCGCACTACCCATGACACCGAGGCTCATTTGTTTTAGAATAGACGGTCTGGTAAAATTCGTTATACTTTCTCCGGGTTGATATTCTCCGATTGGCTCAACCAATGCACTTTGGTCGTAGCGGAAATCAAGCGCCCCTCCGCACGCCACAAAACGGTTTATTCTCCACATGGGGCCGCCCCGCAAGCCGTTTACTGCAAAATCGCCGGCGAAAACACTCTCCTTATCTCCCTTGTTAAGCAGTCTTTTCTTTCTCCAACCGGCATACACCATGATGTCGAAATAGAGCCTGCGGTCTGATAATTCTTCGGACATCATATCCCGTGTCGCAACTTCCGGCCGGTTTTGATTATGGATGTATGACACTCCTACGGAAAGTCCTGTCATATTTATTCCTTGATTTGGATATGAGGTGTTCCCGTTTGAGAAGTGTGTGACTGACCAACCGCAATTCAGTTGCCAATGTTCTGACAAAAAATAGTTCAGTTTGATGCCGACATTCATGTGCGCTGTCACAGGAGTGCTGACGGCAGTATTGTAAGGTGCCGATTCTTTATTATAATAATGTTTCCACCCAAAAGCGGCGCCAAACTGCCATTCATATCCAAGAGATAAACGATTGCCGAACCATGCGAAAGGCATACCCTGATAGACATACAATGATATCGGTCTGCCAGTCAGCTCAGGGCGGTTGAAAGAACGCCAATCAATACCAATGCCTTGATATAGATTGGGGTATAACCGCCCGATACCCGATTTCGGATTAAAGCTGAAGTCCCCCCGGAGGTGAGCGGAAAAATCCGAGTTTATATTTTTCCCTCCGGGATAATTCCCCTTGAGGTAGGGATTGGTTGGAAACACATAGTCGGCACCTATTGCGGTTCCGACCCGCCATCCTATTGATTCCCATTTTGAAGGGAGAGAATCATTCTGTGCCGAAAGAATAAAATTAAACGCACATGAAATGATTAACGAAACCGTCAGTTTTCTCATAAATCAAAATTCTATCTTGTAGCTTATTTCAGGCACCATGTTGGCTTCTCGTTCCGGCTCTACCTTCCCGGTCTTATGGTTATAGCGGTGTCCGTAGTAATCCTTGTAGCCGGTGAAGTTGATGATTTGCACGGCAAATTCATGGGCTACCCGTTTACGGTTGATACGGTATTTTGCTCCTACAAAACCGACAAATGCCGGTGACAGCGATTTTGAGAACGGCACGTTCTCGTTATATACAGCCGTTTCCTGATTGATGGATTCCAGCTCGTTTATCGGCGAATATCTCTCGCCTCCCTGCAATGTGAGGCGCAGATTCAGTCCAAACATATTCTGCCTGCTTTTTCCAACCATCCATTCCTTGCCGCCAAGAAGGTTGACGGCATAGTTGCGGTTGTAGCGTGTATTGTACCATTTGCCTAAATCGGTCTTATAACGTGAGTTGAACAGCGAGGCTGTCACCATGTAATAGAAGCCGTCGGTCATGTATTTCTCAAAGGTTATGTCAACGCCATAGTTCATGCCTTTTCCCTTGTTCACCAGCTTGTCGGAAAGAAACAGGTCATCACCGCCTTGCAGATTTATGAAACAGTAGGTGCTGTCGGGGATAATTGGCGCGTCATAGAGGTATTGGAAATACGGCTCAATCTTCAAGTGGTGATTTTCTCCAATGTTCAGGTCGTATGCCAATGATATATGATGCGCGCGAGTAAAGTCAAGGTCTTTATTTATATGCTCTCCGTCTTTCTTGGTGAAATAATAGTTGAGCATCTCCAAACGGCTGTGCATACCGTAGCCCACTGACAAGGATTGATTTTGTCTGAACTGATATTTTATACCGGCTCTCGGCTCAATCGAGTAATTACCGTTGAGAGTGAACACCTGTGCATTAAGACCTATGTTGGCAGTCCATTTCGGAGAAAGGCGGAATGTGGAAGTTGAATACGCCGAAAGCAAAGCGCTGAATCCGGTCTCATCGGCAAGTGTCAGTAACTGTCCGTCTTTGTTCAAGGCATCGCGCACGTCAAGGTCATATTTCAATCCCGTCAGGCGTATTCCTGTGCGGTTGGTGTGACGGGAGCTGTACTTTTTCTGAAAGGCCGATGCAAAAACGAAATTCCAATAGGTGTTTTTGATTTTGTCTTTATTTAGAAGCACATCATTTTCCGGATTCATACGCTCTGTGTGCATATCCAAACCGCTGACGGTAAAGGCAAGTGTCGATTTCAGGAAAGAAGAGTTGCCGAAATTCAGTTTATGCCCGACACCGGCCGCTGCCATAAACTGCCTCACATCCTGATTTTCCATATCTTGGTCATATTCCCACTTGTCGCGGTCTTTTTCTACCGACGTGCCGGATTTGTCAATTAGCCCTGTTCCCCATACCGTAAAGATACCGGCTTTCTTGGTCGGCAGGAAGAATTTGAACGACAGATCCTGATAGTTTGTGCCGTCGGCATCCTCCGGCAAAATCGGTGACAGCAGTGAGAGTGTTGAATAACGGTAATTTATGATATATGAGCCGTTATATCCTTTCTTGAACGGGCCTTCCGAAGATGCGTCTATTCCCAACACCCCGACTTTGAAAGCGTGTTCCCACCGCTGGTTATTGCCGTTTCGCATATTCATATCGAACACACCAGACAGGGCATTGCTGTATTCCGCCGGAAAAGCCCCGGTAAAGAAATCGGAGTTGCCGAGAACGAAGCTGCTCAGCGAAGTAAACCCACCTCCACCGAAAGTGGTCACATCGGCAAAATGATTGGGATTGGGTATCTCAACATCCTCCAGCCTCCATTGTAGGGAGCGAGGGGCATTTCCTCTGACAACTATACCGTTATTGCCGACATTGGATGAGACCCCGGCAAATGCCGATACCAGACGGGCGGGATCATCCATGCCTCCGGCATAGCGGCTTGCCTCCTCGGTGCTTAACATTCTGCCGCCTGTCACCGCCATATTATTGAGCGGTTCGGCTTTGTTGATATGCGGGGTGACAACCACCTCGTTGAGCGTTGTCAGGCTCTCGGTCATACCGATATTCAACACGACCTCTTTGGATGAGCCGACCAACACCTCTTTCAGTATCACCGGTTCATAGCCGAGATACTGCACCTGTATATTGTGACGGCCAACAGAAACTTTCATTGAAAATTCACCGATGGAATCGGTAGTGGTACCTATGGGCGGTTTCGCATCTGCAACCGTCACGGTCGCAAATTCAAGAGGTTGTCCGGTCGCGTTTTCATAGACAGTGCCTCGTACTGTCTGAAACGTCTGTGCCGACATTCCGGCAGCACAGACGAGATAAGCCATCAATATGGCAAGCAATTTATTCATACCTAATTTTGCATTTCTAATTTAGCGCAAAATTAGGCAGGTGCTTCAATCGCTACAATACTGATTTATCATTATTCAATGTGTATCAGGCTGGAAATAAGCGTGTTGTTTCATATTGAAGGGTTGAGTAATCCCAACGCCACTGCATATTTTACCGCTTCCATCGAATTGTTGACCTTGAGTTTGGCAAGAATACGCTGGCGATGGGTATTGACTGTATGCACACTTAGTCCAAGCAGCGAGGATATTTCTTTTGAAAGAAGCCCTTGCGATATTTTCTTCAGAATCTCAATCTCACGTTTTGAAAGAATTGCGTCACGGTCATACATATCATCAAGCGGCGTGAAGGTGTCGCCCGTCCTTGTATCAACAAGTTGCGACTTCACGATAAACGGCTCTTCCTGATTGGCAGAGATATTGACGATACTCAACGAAAGCCACGGATTACCTGCCGCATCTGACTCTATAATCTGCATTTCTTCGGTTATACGCTTGTATATGCCGTTGATTTTAGCCCTATACTCGCGTATAAGCTTACTTTCTTTTAATTGGGTTTCCACACTGAAAATGTGACGCAGAACCGATATGGCATTTTTTATAACTGCATCTATGTCATCGGGATGTATATCCATATCCCGGTATGTCCCATCCTCGTCTTTGAAAATATGGCGATGATAGTCAGACTCATATATATGGCAATGGCGGCAGTTGTCGTACAATGCAACCGCCGTTGTCTTGAAATAGGGAGCCTCCCGAAGCATTTTTATATGCCTCTCCGCTATTGAGTAATCAAGCAGCGATTCCCTGATATCCATCGTGTCAAAGAGCCGCAGGTATTCTTTTTGCAGTTTGCTGTCCATCGTTGCCAATATGATTTTAATCTGCAAAATTAGCCATTATTCCAATCGAGAGCAATACTGATTTTTCATTAACGGGAATCATAGCCCCTTTATTCGCTCCCTGTCCTCGTCTATGCCTGAACGTGATTTGAACGGATTTTTAATGCCGTTCAAACTGAAACTCACCGAGAACTGCACAAACGATTGGTCATTATAGAAGCTGTAATGCAGGTAACGGTTGCTCATCATGGAGTAGGAAGATGTTTTCGCCGAATGGAAAACATCGTTCCATAAGAGGCTTACATTCAGCTTGTCTTTGAGAAACCGGCGGCTTACTCCCATATCCATTCTGAACATAGGCTCTGCGGTAAATACATTAACCACTCCTTTTGAATAATACCCTACGTTAGTATTCAGTTTCAAATTCCACGGCAGATTTATGTCAAGTCCGGAGTAGCAATACCACATGGGGCGTTTCAGGTTCACTCCATCAAGACGGTTGTCGTGTGTCCTTGTGTAAATAAGTCCGGTTGAGAGGTATGCTGTGAGATGCTTGTTTTGATACGGCAACATCAGGTCAACGGTATAGGTATCGGAGCGGTTGACATTTATCTGCGTTGCGCAGGTGATGTCCGGATTTACCTCATCCTGTAACACCTGCCAGCCGAAAGAATTTTTAGCGCGTGTATAGCTTACGCCCAATGACGCAAATCCCTTATAGACAAGTTTCAAATCAAAGCTATTCCTGATTTCAGGTACAAGCAACGGATTACCCTTTGAATAAGACAGTTCATCAACATAAGTTATCGCCGGATTTAGGTCTTGAAACGTAGGGCGTGTTATTTTCTTCGCATAAGAGGCATTGAGCGACCAGTCTGTGTGAAACTGATAATCAAGCGACGCACTCGGAAATAGATTGGTATGCCGTTCATCCTGAATGACCACTCCGTCGGTCTTTGCATACATATCGGACATTTCCATCCGTAATCCGGCCTGCGCACGGAAGCGGAAAAATTGTTTTGACGCAAGGAGATAGACCGCCGCCACTCCCTCGTGATAATTATAACCACTGGAGCGTTCATTGTCTGATATGGTGAATCTGGTATTGCTGTTGTTTCGTGAAAATGTAAACTTAGCCCCCGGTTCCAATTGGAAATCCAAAGGAAGCCTTATCTGTGCGTCAGTCCTTCCGGAAAATATATCTATATGTGTTTCCTCATCGTTCTTCTTATCGGACTGGCCTGTGCTGCCGGTTTCTTTGATATTCAGTTTTTTGTCAGTAT
>JAUNPQ010000091.1 GCA_030536615.1 Bacteroidales bacterium
CATATGAAGAGATGTACATATACGATTCCTCTTTTGTGGAGAGCTTGGCAAGCCCGTTTTCGAGTGCCTCTTTTAATGATGTCTGTTTTGCATCTGAGAGTGAATTTATATGTTCTTTCGTTGCATCAAGTATGTCGTCGAAAGATAATCTTGAAGCGTTGAAATGAGGTGTAAAATGAAGTGTGGTCATGTCATTCAAAGTATAGAATCATTGCATGGGTTTTGCTGATGATGTATAAAGTTTTGTCGGGCCGAATAGGGGCTGGTATTAGCGTAGCAATACGTGCAGCCATGAGGACAGGTGTTATACGTGCCAATATCTTTAGATGTGATGCAGCCGCACAGTGTGCGTTGGCCTTTGTCTGTCTTTAGCATGGAAATAAGCGGTTGCAGTTCAGGCTTCAGACGGCAGATTAGTTCGGGGTCTATGCAGCGGTTGTGAATTATCCCGAACTGCGACAGAACAATTTTTTCAGCACAGGTGGCGAGTTCGAGGCCAAGATTCAACGCGGAAAGTCGGCGTGAGAAATCAATCATTTCTTCTTCTGTCCATTCGCGATAATGCACTCCTGCATCCGATAGATTGCGCCCGACTTTACGGTATGCCAGAATATCAGCAAAACTGAAAACAAGTTTTTCGGTATAGCCATGCAGCCGATTGGCAATCCTTTCGATTTTATTCAGTAATGCATCTGCCGAGATTTTGTCGGTTAAAATCAATGGATCGAAACGCCAAACCACTGCTCCAGGACCCAATTCTTCAACCAACTTCTTGAATGTGTCAATCCTTTCTGCTACAGATGGAACATTCGGTTCCAGCCCTTCCGCAAAATAATCGTTCAGCGTATATTGGATATAGCATCCGATTCCCATCTCTTTTAAAGTAGGTAGCAGTGGTAAAAGCGGTCTTGGACTTTTTGACCAAAATACGATGAATTTTGTTTTTGCAAAAGAGACGTATGAATCTTTACCGTTATACGGATTACGCCATCTGGCATATCCTTGACGAAGCCGATTGAAGAACCAACTGCTATAAAATGCGGGGATGTCCGTCGCACGACTCGCTGAAACAATCAGTGGAGCTTGCGCCTCAACAACATTGCCGTCGATTAATGTCAGTTTTATCTTGGTCGTTTTCATGAAACAAAGTTAATACGGCGCATGTGCAAGAATCCAGCGCAGCAAAGTTAAACAATGTTTAACAAGATGGCTAAAAGTACGTTTTGACGGCGAAGAGGAACTGGTCTATGAAGATGCGCTTGAAGGCGGCGATGTTGTTCTGCTCATAGAACATCAGCATGGCTTTCTTGTAGTCGATGGAATCGACCGTGCGGAATGAGATGGGACAATAGCCGTAGGCGATGAGTATGCCGTTGCTCACGATGCGGGCTGTGCGCTTGTTGCCGTCAGTAAATGCCTGAATGTAGCTGAGCAGAACGAGCGCAAGCAATGCCTTGTCGAAGATATTGGCTTTGACATTGATGAGTTTCACCGTATCTTCGAGAGCCTCGCGTATCTGAAACTCATTATCAAGCGGCGTGTAGTTGGTTCCCGTGATACCGACACGGCGATGGCGTATGCCTCTGCCGACACCAAGTTCTTTCGTCAGTATGGCGTGGATTTCTTCAATCCGAGCGACGGTCAAATCTTTCAAATAGTCTGATACGTCAAGAATGAAGTCAAGTGCATCCTTATGATTTAGAAGCATTACTGCCTCCTCCTTTGTTTTGCCACTGGCGGTCTGTTTCTCCTTCAGCAACCGCTCTGTTTCCAGCAAAGAATAAGTATTGCCTTCAATCTGTGACGATTTCCACGAAAGGTCAATGCCTAATCTCTCCATCTCTTTACGATATTCCACATCCGACATATCCGAGAGATGTTCACGAAAAGACTGCTGCGCATCATCAAGCTGCTTTAGTTCCTCAGAAGTAAACAGCTCAACCTTTGGCAGAATCTCATTGATTAGCTCAAAATTGAAAGTTTCCTGTACCTGCCTTTCATCAATATCTTTGTCGAAATATGTGTCGAGATTTAGTTCCATAGTGACGTGAGTCTGCGGAGTGAGGCGATAGCGCGTTGCCGGACCACGCCCGACGACTTCGGCATGTCCCTTAGAGACCGCATCTGCCAGCATACGCATGAGGGTTCTGTCGCTAATCTCTTTGGATAAAAATGGCAATATATCCGACCGTTTGGAGAGTGGATTATAATGAAGAAACTGCAATATTTCAATTTCAGGAGTCATATCAATAAGATTAATCGCGACAAATTTAGTAAAAATCGCCGAATAATCACGACATATTGGCGCGATTTGTTGCTTAGATATCGTTGTTTTGGCGCAATTTTTCTTATTTCGGAATTGTTATATCGGGCTTCGTCACCACATGCTGTGAGGACTTAGTCATAATTTCGCAGCATTAGCTTTGTGTATGGGAGACCTCTCACAAATAAAAATGTTTGCGATTAATGTATCATATAATAAATAAAAATATTATCTTTGCACACGATTAGATGTATTGGTATAATGGCAAAGAACACTATGGCAACGAAGTTGCCCCGGAAACTTGAACAGAAAATGGCGGAGATGGGTGAGCAGATACGCCTTGCCCGGCTCCGTCGTAACCTGAGTATCGCGCAAGTCGCCGAACGGGCCACTTGTTCGCCGCTGACTGTGGGTCGTATCGAGAAAGGCTCGCCTACAGTATCAATCGGCATATATGCCCGTGTTCTCTATGCCTTGCAGCTCGACGATGATTTGCTCCTTATTGCAAAAGAAGACAAACTTGGTCGCACCCTTCAGGACTTGAATCTCAAACACCGCACCCGCGCTTCAAAAAAGGAGTAAGCCATGAGAAAAATATTTGTGTACGCTGATTTTGATTGGCTTGAGTCTCCACAGCTTATCGGGGAGCTGAGCTATGATTCGGTGCGTGGAAATGACACATACGGTTTCGCCTTTGATAAGGGGTGGCTCGCCGAACATGACGGATTGTTTCTTAGCGATGACCTGAATAACTATCTCGGCGCTCAATACACTCAGCCTGGTGAAGAGATATTTGCGTGTTTCTCCGATGCGCTGCCCGACCGTTGGGGAAGGACGCTTCTGAATCGTAGGGAGCAAATTGCCGCGACAGACGAGAATCGTACCGTCCGTCGACTTTCGTCGTTTGATTATCTTGTCGGTATAGATGATTATTCCCGAATGGGAGCATTCCGGTTTTCAGAAACGAAGGGAGGCGAATTTATAAACACTTCTCAAAATTTCAAGGTTCCCCCTCTCGCAAGTGTCCGTGAACTCATGCGTGCCGCCAATGAGATAGAACTCAGTGAGGAAGAACATGTGTTGCCGTCAAAGAAATGGATAGTTCAATTGCTGCATCCTGGCACATCGCTCGGCGGCGCACGTCCTAAAGCATCAGTATTAGATGACGATGGGAGTCTGACGGTGGCTAAATTCCCGTCACGCAAAGATGATTATGATGTGGCGGCATGGGAGCATTTCTGTCACGTCATGGCGCGTAAAGCCGGTATAAATGTTGCCGAGACTCGAATTATTCCCGGCAGTGATTACCATATTCTTCTGTCGCGCCGTTTTGACAGGAAGAATAACGGCCGACGGATTCATTTTGCATCAGCACTCACTTTGTTGGGGTTGACAGATGGCGACAATGCCTCAACCGGTTATGGCTATACCGACATTGTGGATTTTATCATTCAGCACGGATGCAATGTCGAGAAGAATCTTGAAGAACTCTATCGTCGGGTAGCCTTCAACATCATTATCGGCAACTCAGATGATCATTTCCGCAACCACGGTTTCCTTCTTACCCGCAGAGGATGGGAACTCTCTCCCGCTTATGACCTCAATCCGACACTCTCCGACCATCAAAGTCTCCTGATAAACCGCTCCACCAACGTTGCCGATTTGGACATATTACTTTCATACTCCGACGAATACATGATACCTCAAAAACGAGCCGAAGCCATTCTAGCCGAAGTCAAAGCAGCCATGCAACCGTGGCAGACCGAAGCCCGGCGCCTCGGCATCCCCCAGCGAGACATAGACACCTTCGCCCCACGCATCAACAAATGGCTCTGACGGCCGAATGATTAAGCGTTATCATCACGGCTTTGGTATAATCCGGGGCGGAGCTTGCGGCTATATTCTTCTATTTCCTTTATCTTGGGGGAATCGGGCGGAATGATTTCGTAACCACCATCTAATGGATGATGTGAGAGCGTATCACGCATAGGTGAATTGGGATAATGCTCTTTTATCAAACGGCTGACTTCATCATCGGAAATCTCGCCTTTGGAATTGCGAATCGCCAAGTCCAACAAAAACTCCGAAACTCTCAGTCCTGCTGTTTCTTGTAGTCCGATGCCAATGAGCCAACTATCAGCTTTCCGCCTGACTTCCGCTACATCACTATGCGATAGCTCTTCCAGCTCCTTGTGCTTATCTTTGTATGTCATGGCCGTTGTGGTTATTCAATGTCTAATGGCAGGAGATTGTCACCGTTGAAGCGGTCGAAGTCGGATTGGAATAGCCGGTCTTGAATAACGCGGTATTTCTCAAACTCTGATTCGGCAAAACTCTTGGCAAATTCCGCTGTTACTGTTCCGGCATCCTGCAATACCGGATTTTCTGTCAATTCGAGAATCTTGTCAATGCGCTTGGCCCAGTCCTCCATAGTCATTGGGATATGACGTTTAGCCATAAGTTCCGCCATGTCGAGGGTGGCATTGACGAGACGCCCCATAATTTCAAGTTCATTACCCTTGAGATAATTTTTAGCGATGCTTACATCCGTCTTTACAATCTTTCCGTCGGGCGCATTCTCCCAGGTCGTCAGCCCCATGTGCTCCTTGTCAGCGTTTGCTCGCTCTACAATCAATTCGGCTGCGGTATGTCCGTGAACGGCATAGTGCATCTTGTTCTGCACCTTCTTGAAAAACAGTCGGGTGGTCGGTGCATCGCGGTTATAGTCGATAGCAGTAGAATAGATGTCGGTCAGCTTCTGATAGAAACGGCGTTCACTGAGACGAATCTCCCGAATCTCCGCCAACAGATGCTCAAAATAATCCTCACCGATAAACGAGCCGTTCTCCATGCGCTTCTTATCAATCACATATCCTCGTATAGCAAACTGACGCAACACGAACGTACACCACTGCCGGAACTGCGTTGCACGGGTACTGTTCACACGATACCCGACACTGATAATAGCATCGAGATTGTAAAAATCCACCTGTCTTGAAACCTCGCGTGTCCCTTCCTTTTGAACTATTTCCATTTTGGAAATAGTTGCTTCCTGTGTCAATTCACCTTCGGCGAATATATTTCCTAAATGCTTGTTTATAGCAGGTACGCCGACATCAAACAGCTGTGCCATAGCCTTCTGTGTGCACCAGATAGTTTCATCCCGGTATATCACCTGCACTCCGTCCTCTTTTCCCTCAATCTGGAAAATCAGGAACTCAGCTGTACTATTTCGTATCTCAAATTTCTTTGCCATAGTAAAGTATCGTAATAAATTATAGCTTATTATATTTCCTCCTCTTTAGTTGCTGTTAGATTAAAGGAATTGGTATCGGGGAACATCTGATATAACTTAATTTTAGGATTGACATTCTTTGCAAGACGTATTATTTTTTCTTTATCAGTATTACTAATATTCACGCCTAAATATATTGAATCAAAACATTCAGGGCCTATTTTTATAAATGACCTGACTTCTTTCCAATTGAACTCATTTTTATCTTGTTGAAACGGTAATAAAGCCATGAACATTGGAGACGGTTTGAAGATATACAATCTCACTTCCTGTTCATGTTCCCATGCTTTTGCTTTTGTAAATACTTGATAAGTGAAAAAATCTTTGCGGTCACGGTAATAATCCGGTTTGTTTATAATGTCG
>JAUNPQ010000092.1 GCA_030536615.1 Bacteroidales bacterium
TTCTTGCTTTCTTCCTGATATTTTTCAGAAGCTTCTTTCAGCTGTGTCTGGGCAGCTGTAGTCTCAGGCATGGCGGTGAAAATTGTGTTTACATCAACGACGCCGAATTTCTGGGCGGCGGCGATTACCGGCATAGTCAGGGCTACGGCCATGACAACGATTACTTTTTTAAGCATTTTGTTGAGTGATGTTTTTTAGGTTATATATTTGTTTTGCTTATTTTTCGGGTTTACTTGGAATATCCAAGCTTTGCAAGCACGTCATTAGAGACGTCTATTGATGGCGATGCAAAGATTATGTCAGATGCTGAAGCGCGGTCAAATATTGCCTGGAATCCACGCTCCTGCGCAAGTTTCTTGACGGCGTTGTAGACATCATCCTGCACCGGTTTCAGAAGTGACTGACGTTTTTTGTAAAGCTCTCCTTCCGGGCCAAAATATTTATAGCGGAGTTCAGTTGCCTCTTTCTCTTTGGCAACAACTTCTTCCTCGCGTTTTTTCACTTGTTCGTCTGTAAGAAAAACTTTGTCGGCCAGATATGACTGGTAGAGATTCTCTGCCTCTTTCCCTTTGGCCTCAACTTCTTTCTGCCAACGCTGCGAGAGTTGCTCAAGCTGCTCATTGGCCATTTCATATGAGGGTATGTTCTTGAGAATATATTCCATATCCACAAGCGCAAACTTCTGTGCTTTTGCACCTATGGCAGCAAATGCTGCCAGCACGACAAACAGGGCTATTTTCTTCATGATGTCTTCAGTTTTTGTTTTTGCAATCAGTTATCCTTTCTATATATAGACATTTATGCCGCTGAAAGGTTTGAAAAAACTATGGAAAGGAATGTTAAACCGGCATTTTGCATCTTGTTATCTGTGATGTTATCAGAATTCCTGTCCGAGGATGAAATGGAAGTGGCTTCCTCCGCGTTGTCCCATAACTTTGTCAAAGCCATAGGCCCAGTCAATACCCATCATGCCGACCATAGGCAGGTAGATGCGCACACCGGCACCGGCACTGCGTTTCATTGAGAACGGGTTGAAGTCTTTTACCGATGTCCATGCGTTGCCGCCTTCAACAAAAGTCAGTGCATATATGGTGGTCGTGGGCTGGAGCATGAGCGGGAAGTGGAATTCCAGACCAAAACGCGTGTAGGCGTATCCTTCTGAACCATAGGGGGTGAGTTCTCCGTTGTCATAACCACGCAGGGCTATTGTCTCTGTGGCATATGTGTATGAGCCTGACATTCCGTCACCACCAACGTAGAAAGTCTCGAACGGCGTTTTCAGATATTTGTTGTAGCTGCCCAGAAGACCGATGTCGGCGCGGGTCATCAGCACCGGTGTCCATTTCTCGGAATTTGACAGCGGGGTGTATGTGCGGCTCTTGAAGCGCAGTTTCCAGTATTCGATCCATTGGTACAGCTGTTTCTTGGACTCTGCCGTTCCTTCCTGGCTGAGTTTTTTCCAGTTGCGCTTTCCGGTGAACAGTTCGGCCGGCGGAGTGATCTGCAGGTTGAGCGAGAAGGTTGATCCGCTGCGTGTGTAAAGAGGATTGTCGATTGATGAACGTGACAGCGTCAAACCCAGAACAATGGCGTTGGATGTTCCGTTGTTCATGTAGTAGAGGTATTCCCAGTTCTTGAGGTAGTACCAGTTGTAGCCCAGCTCGGCTGTGAATGTGAAGTAGTCATCAGGCCATTTCAGACGTTTGCCGAAGCCCACATTCACACCCACCATCTGAAGCACCTTGTTGGGGTCATATGAATTCTGGTAACTGTTGTTCCAATAGTCGTTGCTGCCGTAGGGATAGCCTCCGTAAAGCCAGCTCTGGCTCCATTGGCTGTTGTAGTATGAACTGTTCACGCCGGTCTGGCGGCTGTAGAACGCCGATACCTGAAGTGAGTTGGGGCGCTTGCCGCCGAACCAGGGATCAAGGAATGACACTGAATAGGCCTGATAGTAGCGGGCGTTGGTCTGTGCGCTTATGGTGAATGTCTGGCCTTCGCCCTGCGGGATGACCCCCTTGTAGGTGCTGGGGTTGAAGAGATTCTTGATAGAGAAGTTTGTGAATTTCAGCGAGAGTTTTCCTATGATACCTGTCTGGCCCCAGCCCATTGAGAACTCTATCTGGTCATTGGCCTTGGACTCGAGATTGAGCACAACATCGACAGTGCCGTTCTCTTCATTGGGTTGTATGTCAGGCTGCATGTTCTCCGGGTTGAAGTGGCCGGTCTGCGCAATCTCACGCAGTGAGCGCATCAGTTTGTCTTTACTGAAGAGCTCGCCGGGGCGTACGCGGAGTTCCCTGCGCACAACTTTTTCATAAAGGCGGTCATTTCCGTTTATGACAACATTGTTTATGCGGGCCTGAGGACCTTCAATGACACGCATCTCAAGCGATATTGAATCGCCTTCCACATCACGCTCTATGGGAACAAGCTGATAGAAGAGGTAGCCGTTGTCCATATAGAGGTTTGACACTGCGTCATCGTCCTCGGTAAGGCGTTTGTTCATGAGTTTCTGGTTGTATACGTCGCCGGGCTTCATGTCAAGCACTGTGCCGAGCAGTTCTGTGGGATAGACAGTGTTGCCGACCCATGATATGTCTTTGATGTAGTATTTTTTGCCTTCTTCAACGGTGATGTATACGTCAACAGTCTTGTCATCATACGGCACAACACTGTCGCTGAGTATCTTGGCATCGCGGTAGCCTTCCTCGTTGTATTTCTGGATTATACGGTTCAGGTCATCCTGATAGTCACTCTCCACAAATTTTTTCTGACGGAAAATATTGAGAATGTTGCCTTTCTCGTTTGTTTTCTTCATGGTCCGCTGTATCTTGCGGTCTGAAAGCACTTCGTTGCCGTCAATATATATTTTGTGGACTTTCACTTTGTCATGACGGTTGACGTTTATGTCAACAATCATCTCGTTCTGGGCAGACAGGTCTTCACGGAGCACAACGTTGACTTCAGCATTGCCGAATCCCTTGTCATCATAGAATTTCTTGACAATGGCCTTTATGCGGTTCACGATGTTCTGTGTGATTACGTTTCCTTTCATCAGTTTCAGACGCTCCTGAAGGTCATCGCGGTCACCTTTCTTGACTCCGTTGTAGTTTACGGCTGATATGCGGGGCTGGGGGCGTACTTCTATTTCAAGCCATGCTTTGTCTCCGGCGGTTTTGGTCACTTTTACGCGCGCCTGAGAGAAAAGCTGCTGGTGCATGAGGCGTTTCACGGCATTGGTGATCTCACTTCCGGGGATTTCAAGGCGTTCGCCGACTTTCAACCCGGTGTATCCCAGAATCAGGAAATCATCGTAATTGGGTGCTCCGGTTATCTTTATGTCGGCAATTTCATATGTTCGCGGCATCCCGCTGAAGATGACATTGGGCTCATAGACGGTGTCGGTCGGCTCGGGCCTGAGGGCGTGGCCTTCTGCGGCGGCCAACATGACTGATGCTGCAATTAATAATAGAAATTTGAAACGCATATCTGATTGGTTGTTTCTGTCGGAGTTTGTGAGATTCTTATGGTTTGTTGTCTGATGCCTGTCGCGATTATGTTTCCGAGACTTGCTGTCCTGTCAGACCAAAGCGCCGTTGACGGGAGGCATAGTCGGCAAGTGCATCATCAAAATCAGCGGCCGTGAAGTCAGGCCAGTATTTGTCTGTGACGTATATTTCTGAATAGGCAATCTGCCAGAGGAGGAAGTTTGAGACGCGCATCTCGCCGCCGGTGCGTATCAGCAGGTCCGGATCAGGAATCGCATCCGTTGCCAGATGTCGGGCAATATGTTTGTCTGTGATGGTGTGGGGATCAAGGATTCCTGCGGCAACTTCCTGTGCGATTTTACGCACGGCTTCTGTGATTTCCCACCGTGCCGAGTAGCTGATAGCCAGAATGAGGTTGAGGCCTGTGCATGCCGATGTGGCGTCTATTGATGCCTGAAGCCTTTGGCGCGTATGATCCGGCACGCGCTCCATGTCACCGATAACACTCAGACGTACGTTGTTGGCTATGAGGTCCGGTGTTTCCTGTTCTATTGCTGTGACAATTAGATGCATGAGAATGTCAACTTCCTGCTTGGGGCGATTCCAGTTCTCAGTTGAAAAGGTGTAAAGCGTTAGATACGATATGCCACGTGCGGTGGCGGCCTCTGTTATACGGCGAACAGTCTTGACTCCCTCGGAATGGCCGGCGGAGCGGTCAAGGCCCTGACGGACTGCCCAACGTCCGTTGCCATCCATGATGATGGCGACATGGGCAGGCACGGTGGCACAGGCACTCGGTGTGTGTGCCTCCGCTATGATTCCTTTATGTTTGCTGTCAGTGGTCATCAAGACGTTATATTTGTGCCGTGTTATTGGTTGTCGTTGTCGTTCTCCGAGGTGTGGTTCAGTCAACATAGTGGCATGTCTCGCACCGTTTGCCGAACTCAAAGGATATGCCCACGGTGAGACGTGAATACCAGTCGTTGTTTTTGATGAATGATGATTCTATGGTTGTCAGATCACTGAGGTCTTTTCCGTCTATATGGTCGTTGAATACTTTTGTCACTGAAAACTCGGCGAATAGGTTGATGCGCTCACGGGGCTTGAATTTCACACCGAAACCCATTGGAATGTTCGGACCGAATGCCGTGTTGCCTGAGCATGTTGCCAGTGTTACTCCCACACCAAGCGAGAGGTAGGGAGTCCAGCGGCGCATTTTCTTATATGTCTCGCCGATGCCATAGCTGAAAAAGTTGAACTCCACACGGGCGCCAAGATCATAGACGGTTGACTTGAAAGAATAAGTGGCATTTCCGGGAAGCACATTTGCCATGTCTGCCGTGTTGCCGCTGATGGTCAGGGCAGAGAGGACTCCGCGCACTGCCCAGCGGGTGGATGGCAAGTAGCGCATTGATACCTGCCCTGCGAAACCGGGGTGGGCAAACAGATTTGATGACGCATCGCCGGCATATCCGCTCATTCCGATTTCCGCTCCAAGATCAAACTTGTAGGGTGTCTCCTGTCCGCTGACGTTTTGTGCCGGCAGCAGAAAGGTCAGCAGGACAAGTGTAACTGCAAGTATTTTGTTGCGGATCTGGAGCATGCCGGTCACTGCAGCGGTTTGAATGTGAAACGTGTTATAACTCCGCGGTAAAGGGCGTTATAGGTTGAACCTTGGGCATCAAGACCGCCGAAAAGGTATATGTAGGGACATTCCCATTCTGTTATGGGCGATGTTGCTGTCACGGCCGGTGTGAGGAGTGTGGATGCATCTGTGTTACGGTTGCCGAGGGGAATGTCAACCCAGCGTCGGCGGTTGGAGATGCCCCGCGCTTTTGCATGGGTGTCGCGCAGCATCTGTTTGTATACAAAACCGTCGGCGTTTGTGCGTGCGGGTATTTTTGCGGCAGCAGCCAGCAAGGGTGTGGCTTTTTCCCAGTGCATACCCATGTCCGGTGACATATAAACGGTGTCATGGAGACGTCCGTCCGAGCGTTTTCCGAACATTGCGACAAGCATTGAGCGGCGTGTGGCTGTCCATGTTGTCTTGTTCAGGTTTACTGTGAAATATGGCACGACAGTGGCCCCTTCAAGAGCATAGGGCAACGGGGTCTTGGAGATGCGGAGCCATGAGTTTCCGTCATATGACCATGTGGCGTCACTGATTGTTCCGTCGGCAAGCCGTCCGCCCACGATGATTGTCTGCGACAATGCGCTCATCTCAAAACTGTAGGTCACGGTCTGTGAGGTGCCTGAGACGGGGAATTGTGCGGGCATGGCAGCCGGGGAGCCCTGAGGATAGGAAACTGTCTGCCATACGCCGCTGTTGAGCGCGCAGCCCAGAAGCTGATCTCCGTGTGAACCGTATATGTAATTCCAACGCTGTCCGGTGGATGTCCATGTCTTTCC
>JAUNPQ010000022.1 GCA_030536615.1 Bacteroidales bacterium
ACAAGGCCTGCGCTAATTCCGATTGTGTCAGTGTTCATTTTAATAAGTAATGTTCAGTGTTAGACAAAATTATCTGTACCTTAGAATCTGTATAAAATACATTTATATTAAATGAAATGTACGTCTTTGCATATGTGATTTGCAAAATTACATAAAATTCGGCATTTACATATGCTAATTATTCAACAAATTTCAAAATATTTTTGTTTTGGGTCTGTGAAAAGTCCTGTTTAATGAAAAAAATAGTACCTTTACATCATAAAAACACGTTGAAATGAGCCAGAGCAGTGAAGTCCGCGGAAAGGTTGTGCGTAACACCGGAGCACATTATATAGTGGAGACAGAACATGGCTATGAGATATCATGTCGTGTCAAAGGAAATTTCCGCATCAGAGGTATCCGTACCACAAATCCAGTTGCCGTGGGTGATATAGTCACTGTCGATTTCCGCGGCAACGCAGGTGATGTGTCTGAGTGCGCCTCATGGATAACCGCCATTGAACCTCGTCGCAACTACATAATCCGCCGTGCCAGCAATCTCAGCAAGGAAAGCCATATAATAGCGGCAAATATTGATTTGGCTGTGCTTGTTGTCACGTTGGTCCATCCGGTCACATCAACAACGTTTATTGATCGCTTTCTGGCCACCGCCGAGGCCTACAATGTTCCGGCCATGCTGGTCATAAACAAGACTGACCTTCTCACTGACCCTGATGATGAGGCATTGTTGCAGGCCGTCACATATCTCTACACATCAATCGGTTATCCTGTTGTGCAGGTATCTGCCAGGACAGGGCAGGGGATGGACGCTCTCAGAAAGTCCCTTGCAGGGAAAGTCTCATTGCTCTCCGGAAACTCAGGGGTGGGTAAATCCACAATCATCAATGCTCTTGTCCCTGATGCCGGGGTACGTACGGCCGCAATATCAGAGGCTCATGACCAGGGCACGCATACCACCACTTTCTCGGAGCTATACCATCTGCCAGGCGGTGCGGATGCCGGCGAGATAATTGACACTCCGGGCATACGTGGTTTTGGAACTATTGATTTTGACCGTTATGAGGTGGCGCACTATTTCCCTGAGATTTTCAAGACCGGCGCTGACTGCCGGTTCAGCAACTGCACACATACCCATGAGCCGGGATGTGCGGTGTTGCGGGCTGTGGAGAACAGTCTTATCGCGCAGTCGCGTTATGCCTCTTATCTCAGCATCCTTGATGATGACGCCTCCGCTGCTGAAAAATACAGGAAACCTTTTTAGGATGCTCTATATAGAGCGAATTTAGTATGTTGTTTTGGAGCGCGTTTCGGAACAGCTTGACGCATTTTTAATAGCCTATAAAAATGTTGTAATTAGCTCTGTGTGGTGATGCTGAAACGGTAGAATCGATCCGGAACAAGGTCAAGTATGCCGTCCACAAGCTGTTGCCCTTCGGCATGATATTTTCCTGACGGCTGCCCGGAAACAGACGGTTCTATACGGAACATAGCTTTTTTCCCGGGCGCCAGAAATCTTTCACCCAGGGACATGCATAAATGCCCCATGCTGTTGCGCATGTTCATCTCTGACATGGCGATATGGCGCTCTCCCTCGGTGTCAAGCACCATGAGGTCTATTCCTAACGGACCGGTGTATGCGTTGCCTATTGTCTGAGTCAGTATGTTTTCAAGAGTTGTGGTCAGACGGTTTATCTCGCTGTCGGTGAGATATTCATTCAGCATATTCCGCAGAATTTCCTGCCGGGCTACAATGTTGCCGGTGTAGCTGTGGCGTCTGTCTGTCTCGAATAATGACAGTCCCCGGTAGGAACATCGTCCGTTTTCCTGACGGAAGAGCAAGGCGAAGTCTTCCTTGCGTGGCAGCAGGCGTTCCACTATTACATATCCCTGATGCCTGATTATCCCTGCAGCATGGCGCTCAAAAGTGGAAATATCCATCCCGACGCTGTCAATCACTCCACGCCCGCTGCTTGACCATGGCTGTTTAAGCACACACTCGCCGGTTTCTTTCATATATGCCGGCAGAAGAGCTGCATTATTGATCTCTGCTGGCGATGTGCTTTGTATGAACGGTAGCTGTGCCGCCAGACATTCCGCGATCGCCGATGATGTTGCGCGGCTGCTGAGAGTGCGTATGCGTGTCAGCGTGCTGTCATCGGGCATCAGTGACAAGTCCATGCCTTGTTCGGCATATATATGTCTGACAACCGGTGACCATCCCCACGGTTCAGGAATCAGGCCGTCCATGTCAAATGAGAAAATATCAGCCGTTATGCCAAAGTCAGAGGCCATGCGGTCATACCACCGTGCGTTTATGCCTGACATAAGAACACGGTTATCACTCGCGCCATACCACAACGGGAGCGCCTCACCGCTCAGCCGCAGCCGTTCAGCCGCAGCCGGTGCAGTGAACCCATTGTTGAAATGGCCGAGGGCAATATCGTTCTCCGGAAAGAAATAGAGCAGCCTACCCACGTCCTGATCAGGCTATGTACACAGTGATTAACTTGAGCGGACGATTGCCTGACTTTATCCGGACTGACTCAGTCACTGCCGGTACAAACACGGTCTCTCCGCACTTAATAGTCATGGATGAGCCGTCGTTGGCGGTTATTGAGCCGTCACCATCAACGGCGACAAGGATACGGAACGAATCCATGTCGCCGACTTGAAGATCAAGAGTATCATCAACAAGCACAGCTGTGACAGAAAAGAACGGTGTCTGTTTTACAAGGGTCTCTATGCCACGCAGAATCTGTGGACGCGCAAGGCCGTAGTCGGTCTGGTTGAAATCAATGGCGCGCATTGCTTTCTCAACATGCAGCTCGCGGAGATTACCGTTCTCATCGCGACGTTCGTAGTCCCACAGACGGTAGGTTATGTCTGATGACTGCTGCACTTCAAGGACAAGGTTGCCGGCTCCAATGCTGTGTACACGTCCGGCAGGCAGATAGAACACGTCACCTCCCATGGGGTGATGACATGCCAGAACATCTGTCAGAGTGTGGTCTTCTATATGGCGCCGGAGTGCCGTCGGTGTAAGGGTACGGTTCAGTCCGGAATAGATTACAGAGCCGGGAGCGGAGTCTATTATGTACCACAACTCGGTTTTTCCGCGGCCATGCATCAGTATGTCATCCGGATGAACCTGAATGGAAAGATCATCCTCGGCGTCTATGAACTTTATCAGCAAGGGGAATTCAGTGCCATAACGCTGATAGAGACGTTCGCCCATCAGTTCCTCACCATATTCATCCAGAAGCCCCGGGAGAGTCATCCCTTGCATTGGTCCCTCTGAAATTTCCGTGAGCATGCCCGGAAGGGCGCTGATTTCCCAGCTTTCGCCAACCTTGTCAGCTGTCGGTTTCTCGTTTTTGAAAAACGCAAGCCGGTTGCCGCCCCACCTTACGGTGCGCAGTCGCGGCGTGAATTTCAGAAGTCCTGGAAGTGATGCCATATCGGTCAATTCATACAGTTGAGCCTACAAAGGTAGCAAGTTTCCGTGAAACAACAACGCTCATTTTGTTGTGAGTGGCGAGTAGTCACGTGAGTAACGGAGCATCTGTTCGGGATATTCTTCTGTATATGATACTGTTATATCGGTTATGTTGCCACTGGCATCTTTTACGGGCGTATAGACCGGATTGACAAATCCCTTGTAAGGAGCTATTGAAAGTTTCTCATAGCGCTCCAGAACTTCACGGTGGATTTCCGGATCAACCTTCACGGCATATTCAAGCACAAGATTGCGGCCGGCTTCGTAGTCACCTTCGCTGCGCACACGCTGAATCTCTGTGAGCAGTTCACCAAAGAGATCACGGAGTTTCTTGTAATCGTTTATTTTGAGATATGTCTTGCCGTCGCGTTTCACAAATTCCACAACGTTATCTTTTTTACCGTGCTCCAGAGCCCATTTGGCAATGAGCTGGCGGTTGCGCATATGGGCTTCTTCAATGTCTTTGCCCGGTTCTATGCGCATGAGCTGTGTCATCAGACCGTTGAGCATATATTTGTAGTACTCGGCCTTGTATGCGTCTGCGTTGTCAAGAAGTCCGAGTTCCACGAGTTTCGGGTCTGCCAGGTAATAGAGTGCAAACAGGTCGGCGCGTGCTTCCTCGAGCGTTGAGCCATGCTCTTTCAGGGCGTCCGGATCAACGCCTGGCAGAAGTTTTCCTGAACCGTGTCCCAGACACTCATGGAGGTCTGTGTGGAGGTTGTCTGTGATGAACAGATATTTGTCAAGAAGCTCACATGTGGGTTTGTCAATCACAAACTCCTCGTTGAATCCGTTGCCGTGGGCGGCAGCGTCATATGCCTCGGTTATGTTTTCAATCGTCACTGATTTGGAGCCGTGGGCGGCACGTATCCAGTTGGCATTGGGGAGATTGATACCGATCGGGGTGGCGGGGTAGGAGTCGCCCGCAAGTATGGCCGCAGTGATGACTTTGGCTGAGACGCCTTTCACTTTTTCTTTCTTGAAGCGATTGTCAACGGGCGAATGGTCCTCGAACCACTGGGCGTTGTCAGAGATTATCTCTGTGCGATGGCTGGCTTTGTCATTCTTGAAGTTTACTATTGACTCCCATGAGCCGGTCATGCCCAGCGGGTCACCGTAGCTTTCTATGAAACCGTTGATGAAATCCACTTTTGACGCCGTGTCCTCGGCCCACATGATTGAGTATTCATCGAAAGTTTTCAGATCACCTGTGGTATAGAAATCCACCAGACTTTCTATGGTTGCGCGCTGTGCATCGTTCTCGGCGTATTCCTTGGCCTTGTTGAGATTTTCTACTATTTTTTCTATGGCGGCACTGTAGAGTCCTCCGATTTTGTAGGGCTGCTCAACCACTTTGCCGTCAACCTTTGCCACGCGGGTGTTCAGACCGTAGCTGATGGGCGTAAGGTCAGTGGTATCTTTCAGTGCGGCATAATAAGCCTCGACCTCGGCCTGTGTCACATTGCGGTCATAGAGGTTGTTGGCCGATGTCTTGATAAGGTCCTCGCCGTCGGCCTGATTGACACGTTTCGCATATTTCTGCGGGTTGAACATCGCTTCTGAAAGGCGCTCCAAGAGAACGTCATCACCGCATTTGTTGGCTTTGAACTGGCCGGCAAAGAATTCTTTGCTGAATGCAGGTGTGAATTTGTCTGTTGAGTAATGGTGATGGATGCCGTTGCCGAACCATACTTGTTTGAGATATTTCTCAAAGTTCCGGAAATCGGCGCTGTTGCGGTCTCCGGAGTAATTCACGTATATTTTCTCAAGCACGGGTCTGAGCTCAAGGTTTATCTCGCAGTTCTGATCCCACAGAATGTCCCGGCCATATTGGGCTGCCTCTGTCAGATAATACACCAACAGTTTCTGGTTGAGAGACAACTTGTCGAAGTCAGGAACCTGATAGCGCAGCACTTCTATGTCTGCGAACTTGTCAACGTTGTAGTTGAATGGATTCTGTGCGGCCATTGCGGGGAATGTGACGGCCGCTCCTATCATTGCTGCGGCCAGTGATTTTGTTATAGTCATGATTGATGATTGTTTTTGCGGAGATAAATGTTAGGTGGATGGTGTATTCATTCCACGTATAGGACAAGCCCCTTAAGATATTCTCCCTCGGGGTGATATATGTTTACGGGATGGTCAGCAGGCTGTGTGAGCTGATGGAGTATGCGCACGCGGCGTCCTGTCTGTGCGGCTGCCGAGAAAACGGCCAGACGGAACTGCTCCCGGTTTATGGCCTGTGAACATGAGAATGTGAACAGTATTGTGCCCGATGCCGCTTTGGCGATGGCTTTGGCATTCAGACGCTGGTAGCCTCGCAGGGCATTGCGCACGGCGCTGCGGTGTTTGGCGAACGCCGGCGGGTCAAGCACAATAAGGTCATAGGCTCCTGCCGGCATCTCGTCAAGGTATTTGAATGCATCCTCGGCGAATGCCCGGTGCCGGGTGCAGTTGTCACCGAAGTTCAGCGCCACATTGGCATCGGTCAGCGATATGGCCTTTGCCGATGAGTCCACGGAATGCACCATCTCGGCTTCTCCGCGCAGTGCATACACTGAGAAACCTCCGGTGTAGCAGAACATGTTGAGCACACGGCGTCCGTGGGCATAGTGCTGGAGCAGGGCGCGGTTGTCACGCTGATCCACAAAGAAGCCGGTTTTCTGACCGCGCAGCCAGTCGATGTTGAATTTTAGACCGTTCTCCGTTGCCACGTTGGTGTGGAATGCTCCTGTTATGTAGCTGTTGACGGGTTCAAGTTGTGCTTTGTAGGGCAGTGTTGTCTCACTTTTGTAGAAAACATTTTTCACTCCGGCCTCCGCGATGCCTGTCAGAGCATCCGCAATAATGTTGCGGGCAAAGTGCATACCCGGAGAATGTGCCTGCAATACGGCGGTGTCACCATATATGTCTATCACCAGCCCGGGCAGAAAATCGCCCTCGCCGTGTACAAGACGGTAGGTGTCATTGTCGGGACGTATAAGTCCAAGGGCTTGTCTGAGGCGGAATGCCTCACGCAGCCTGTGGCTGAAAAAAGATTCGTCTATGGCATCGTCAGTGAAACTGAGCATACGCACTGCGATGCTGCCTATCTGATAATGCCCGGTGCCGACGGGAGTGCCGTCGTTGGTGAGCACACGCACAATGTCACCCTCCTCTATATCCTTGTCCATGCCGGCTATCGCACCGGAGAATATCCAGGGGTGAAAACGCTCAAGTGATTCTTCCTTGCCGCGTTTCAGCGTGATTGTTCTGTATTGTGGCGTCATTTGAAGAAAAATCTGTATATGTCATTTCCGTTGGCATAGATGAGCAGGAGGAACAGGAACATCATGCCGATGTATTGCGCATATTCAAGCACTTTCAGCGACGGTTTGCGCCGTGTGATGATCTCCCACAGAGTGAAAACCACATGGCCGCCGTCAAGTGCCGGGATGGGCAGTATGTTCATGAATGCCAGAATCACAGACAGAAATGCCGTGGTGTTCCAGAAACTGAGCCAGTTCCATGAGCTGGGATAGAGGTCGCCGATGGCTCCGAATCCACCCACGCTCTGCGCGCCTTCTTTGGTGAAAAGATATTTCATTGATGACACATAGGTGCACAACCTGTCTGTGCCGTCCGTGATTCCTTTAGGTATGGACTCCCAGAGAGAGTAGTCTATGTGGGTCACCGGGAAGATCTTTGCGGGCTCGGTGAGTTTTATGCCTATCACGCCTTTGCCCTCGGAGGTTCCGTTTATATGGCAGTCAACGGTCAGTTCCTTGTTGTCGCGAAGTATCAGCATGGGAACGGTTTTGTCGAGATTGGCATCCAGAGCGTTGTGGAATTCCTTGAGCGTCGGGGTGGTGTCTGTAGCCACGCGCACAATGCGGTCACCGGCCTGAATGCCTGCTTTTATTGCGGGTTCTCCGGCAACAGGCTCAGACACTATCACGGGAATGCGATAGGTCATCAGCGGTTGTTTGCTGTCATTGTCTATCATCTCCTTGACAAATGAATCAGGGAGGGTTATGTCAACGGTGTCACGGTGATTGCGCAGCACTGTCACAACGCCGCCTTTGTCCATGATGTTCCATTGAAGGGTGGCATCTGACGCCTCTGCATGCACGCCGTTATGAGCCAGCAGAATGTCTCCGTCCTTGAAACCGGCTTTGTGGAGTTGCTCGGCATAGTCCATTCCTTCATAAGCCTGATCATATGCAACATAATCATCTCCCCAGTGCCAGGCTATGCCAATGTAGATTATTATTGCCAGAAGGAAGTTGAACACCACTCCGGCAACCATCACCATCAGGCGGGGCCATGCTTTCTTGGCACGGAATTCCCATGGCTGTGGCTCTGTGGCAAGCTTGTTGCTGTCAGTGGTCTCGTCAATCATACCTGATATTGAGCAATATCCTCCAAGCGGAAGCCAGCCTATGCCATAGAGGGTGGAGCGCCACGTAGGCTTGCCGTTTTTCATTGCCGGATGCTCTTTGCCGGTTTTGAATGTCAGTAATGCTTTGGGGATTTCTTTGCCGTCCTTGTCCTTTTTTGTCCAGGCTATTATCTGGACTGTGTTCTTGTCAGGACGGTATTTCAGCAATGAGAACCACGGATTGAAGAAAAGGTAGAAACGTTCCACTCTCATCCCGAATATGCGGGCAAATATATAATGTCCGAATTCATGGATTGTGACCAAAATCACAAATGCCAGAATGAGTTGCAACGCTTTTATGAGAAATGTTTCCATCTATATTCCTGTATTTGTACTTATGGATTATGCTTTTTGTCAGTGTTCTTATGTGGCGTATATGGTTTTGACGGCTATGTCATGCACAATCTCGGCGGCATGGCGGCATGCGGAGGTGTTTGTGGCGACATAGTCCTCATATTCAGGCGCCTCGATGAAATCTTCGTGGTCAAGTGTCCGGGCCACCACAGTGTAGATGGCATTGAAAGGAATTTTTCCCTGACGGAAAGCCAGATTGGCCACCTCATTGGCCGCATTGATGGTGCAGGCGGCATTGCCTCCGCGTTTCAGTGCTGTCTCTGCGAATGTCAGGCAAGGAAATTTGCCGGTGTCAGGGGCAGAGAATGTCAGTTGCATCATCTGTGGCAAAGTCAGCGGATTTGATGCTCCGGCAAGCCTTTTCCCCTCACCGAGGGCATAGGCTATCGGCAGGCGCATGTCAGGGATGCCGAGCTGAGCTTTCACAGCACCATCGGCAAACTCAACCATCGAGTGGACTATTGACTGCGGATGAACCATAGGCACAATGCGCTCCGCGGGGATATTGAAAAGGTAATGTGCCTCAATGATCTCAAAGGCCTTGTTGAGCATCGTTGCCGAGTCAATGGTGATTTTGGCTCCCATGCTCCAGTTGGGATGGTGCAGGGCGTCAGCCACGGTAGCTTTTTCCAGTTGCTGTGTTGTCCATGTGCGGAAAGGCCCCCCGGAAGCGGTGATTATCAGTCTGCGCACGCTGTCGGTGTCCTCGCCGGCAAGGCACTGGGCTATTGCCGAATGTTCGGAGTCAATCGGGTATATGCGTGAGGGAGATGACTTGAGCAGACGTCTTATCAGTTCTCCGGCAACCACGAGTGTTTCCTTGTTTGCAAGAGCAATGTCTTTTCCTGCGCCTATAGCCGCGATGGTGGGAGCAAGTCCGCTGTAACCCACCGTGGCATTGACAATCATGTCCACATCCGCCCGCTGCACGGCTTCGCAGAGCGCCTGGGCGCCTGCATGCACCTTGATGCCGGTCCCTTCCAGATTTTTCTTTAACTCGTTGAATTTGCCGTCATCGGCAATGACGACGGACCTGGGCCTGAAGCGTAATGCCTGCCCGGTAAGTGCATTGACATTGCTCCCCGCGCAAAGAACGGTCACGGCATATCGGTCGGGATGTGCCGCCACAATGTCAAGTGTCTGTGTGCCGATTGAACCGGTGGAGCCTATCAGGCACAGACGTTTGCATGAGGTTTCGTGTCGCATGGTGTGATGCGGATTGATTTACAACCTACAAAGTTAAGCAAAAATCCGCATCCCCGCAACTTGTCTGTTTGTCCCGGCATTATCCTGTTGAGCGGTGGGGACACATAATAACAGGGATATGTCCCTTGGTTTTGCTCAATGGATTACAAATCTATCATATGGCCATATCCGGCGGCAAGATTGAAATGGCACACGGCAATCCCCAGATCTATATGTGTATATCCCGCCAGAGAGGGACGTTCACGCGCTGTTATGCTTCCGTTATCCTCAAGATTGAAAAAGTATTTCTGCTGATTGATGGCCGAGGGTGCCCGGAGAGCGGCTTCAACACCGCGTCTGAACCATTCCGGAGAAGTCCCGGTGCAATTGCTGACCTTATCAATAGTCTTGATACGATGCTCTTTGCCATTGTCAGCCCCATAACCGAAAGCAATGACACAACGCACTTTTTCTCCGGGACGTTTTCTGAGCGCATCAGTGCTCTTGCGATATGTCATTCCTACCCAGCAGGTGTTCAGACCCATGGCTTGAAGCCCCAGAACAAGACGTTCACCCTCGTATCCGCAGCGCCGTGAAATTTCTTTGCCGTCAGGACCGTTCACCACAATATAGTTGCGTACATTGCTGAACTTGCCGTAGTGTGCCATGAAAGAGCCGAATGCCGTCGGCTCATTGTCTGCAACGCTGAAATCAAGCCCGTAGGTAGCGTTTATCCGGTCAACCTCTTTGCGCAGGCAGTCAAGAATCTCATCTTCCGGTTTTTTCATAGTGAAATGCCTCACTGAATGGCGCGCGGGGATGGCTGCCAGAAGTTGTTGATCATCAGGGAATGTCATGTATTACGGTATTTTTTTGACAAATATAACTCAAAAACAAATAAAAGAACAAAATTAGGCTGAAAAAGTGGTTAAAGAGTGTAAAGTTTTTTGTGATGTGTTGATTATTCAATTAACTTTGCTTCCGGATGCCGAAAAGGCATATAAATTAATAACCGATTGTTGATTCACTGAAAGTACAGACAAATTTTGTAGGGAGAAAAATCAGATACATCTGAATTGTCTTAAATCTGATATTATTCAGAATGGACATTCGGATGCCGACAAAGATGTTATTGGGTACTTTTCAAAAAATAGGATTAGATAAACGACATAGAATTTAGGGTTAGTATAGATTGTTAGTATTTATGTAAGGTGGCAACACGCGTTTGCGCGCGTTGCCGTCAAAAAAAGAAAAAATGTGTTTTATGTTAGTTATGTAATTGTTTTAAGTTATTAAAACGCCGGCAGGACGTCCTCGTGAGAAGACGTCCTGTCCTGTTTTTGTATGGTAGGGAATGGGAGAGCAATGTTCAAAAAACATTTGGCATTGCTCTCGCTTATTCGTATCTTTGTCCTCTGTAGAAAAAAGCAGATTATATGGTAAAACACATTGTAATGTTCAAACTCACCGGCACGGATGCCGAGCGTCAGGCCGTCGCCGAGGCTTTCAGAGACGCGCTTGTAGCGTTGCCGGCACAGATCCCCGTGCTCAAAGCCATTGAAGTCGGATTGAACCGGAATCCCGCCGAGGACTGGGATATTGTGCTCACGGCCACAGTTGACTCTATGGCTGATGTGGATGTCTATGCACGTCATCCGGCACATGTGGCCGCAGCAGCGCTGCTGGCCGGCCACCGGGAGTCCCGTGCATGCGTGGACTATGAGATGTGACGCATCATGGATTGTAGTGACTTACGACTTGTCAGGCAGGAGATAATGTCACCATCTGCAATCTCCACACTTTTGTTGTCAGGTTCAAGGAGTGTCTGACGCTCTGTCGGTAATCCAAGAATGCTTGTTTTGGAACGTGGACGCGATATTGCTATCAGTTTCATATCAAACTCATTCAGTTCTGTTGCCAGTTGCCCGTAAGAAATGCCTGTCAGATAGGCCGGAACGGCGAATTTGGCAACAAACACATCATCAGTCACGCTGAGGATAGACACATCTGTGCCCAGCAACATCTGTAAGGACAGACGCTTTGCCGATGACTGCTCGGGAGTGAGTATACGCTCAATCTTGAAACATTCGAGGATTGCATAGTGCAGGTCATTGATGGCGCGTGCATAAAGTTGCTTCACGTCATGTTTTTTCAACAGGGCAACGGTTTTGACGCTCGCTCCAAAATTCTCCCCGATGGCCACAATCACTACATCAACTCCTTTCAGGGGCAATACCCCGAGGGCTGTTTCATCCGTGCAGTCAACTATGTATGTTGTGGAGACATACTCTTTGACGGCTTCAACGTTTGTCTCGTTGATGTCCACTCCAATCACTTCATGGCCCATTTCGGCAAGATCACGTGCCAGACTTGTTCCGTAAATACCCAGTCCTATGATAAGATATCGCATATATAAATGTGTATATTAGTCTGTTTATGAAATTATGACGTCATCCTCCGGATAATGTCCTGATGCATCGCGGCGCATGGCAAGTGCTCCTGTCAGCAAAGAAACAAGGCCTACGCGCCCCACAAACATGGCCACGCAGACCACGGCTTTTGACGCATCTGAAAGTTCAGCCGTGGCTCCCATTGATGATCCGACATTGAATGTAGCCGAGAATGTCTCGAAAACAATGCTCTTAGCGGGTATGTCAGGTTCCATCAGCAGCAAGGCCACGGCAAATGCCATCACAGTGAGGATGCTCAGAAAGGTGACGGCGTTGGCGCGACGCACGGACTGATAGGCTATGCGGCGTCTGAAAGCCGTGACATTGCGTGTACCCGTCACAACTGATCTCAGATTCAGGAAAAGAGTGCCGAAAGTGTTGACTTTTATGCCTCCTGCCGTTGACTGCGAACCACCGCCTATCCACATCTGCGCAATCACAAGCAGCAGAGTGACACTCATGAAACTTGCCGGACTGACAGTCATGAATCCTCCGCTTCTCGGCATCACGGCATTGAAAAGTGATTGGACGGCACAATCTGTCACGTCCATGCCTTTCAGAGTGTTGCCACTTTCAAGAATCCAGAAACCGGCAAATCCTATTATAAATATTATGGATGTGGTGATGAGTGTTATCTTTGTATTGACATCATAGATATGCAGTGGCTCGCTGCCGCGGTTACGATGTCTGATGCGTCTCCACACCTGTCTGATTCGCCGCACAATACCTTCTTTGAAATTGACCAGTATGGGAAATCCTATTGAACCGGCAAACACAAGTATGCTCATAACAACATACAGTGAATTGCCTGTCCGCATCAGGATGCTGTTTGACATGCCGTCAGGGATGTTTGACATGCCGACATTGCAGAATCCCGAGACAGAATGGAAAACTGCTATCCGCAGGCGTTCATTGACGGTCGGGGCTATGGCGTCAGGCAATGTCAGATATATGGCCACCGCCCCGGCAATCTGTATGCATACGGTGAAAACCAGAATATACAAAAGTGTGGGTACCAGGGCGTTCATGGTCTTTGAGTAAACTATGTCACGCACCAGAAGCTGGTTGTACACACTCTGCCGGCCGCTGAAGAATATGGCGAAGAAACTGGTAAAGGTAATAAGCCCCAGTCCCCCTATCTCAAACATCACCATCAGTGCCGTCTGCCCAAGGGGCGTGAAAGTCTCGGCTATATTGACAGGAGAAAGACCGCATATGCACACAGCGCTTGTTGAGACAAAAAAGGAATCTGAGAAACTTATGGGATGATAGGTGCACCGTGGCATCATCAGCACCAATGAGCCTATGGTTATAAAAAGAAGAAAGCTTGTTGCCAGAAGCAACGACGGGTTTGTGCGGCGTCCGGTGAGTCTCATCAGCATGAAACTGATGTCAAGCACTGAATATGATGTCAGTGCTGCATAGAGGAATTTACGGCTGTAAAGGAGTTGCTCCAGCCATGGTATCCACGGGTTTTCAGGATGCGGATAGAGAACGGGAAGGAGTGTCAGCAGCATGAATATGTCCACAATCCATTTGAGCCACCGTGTGTCATGTCTGGTCTGCCTGAATCTGAACACCAGATTGAACAGTATGTTGGATATGAAAATCCATTGAATGGCCCGCAATGACAGACGCATGGCTTTTATGTGTGCCTGCTCATGGTCAAACCCAACGTACACGGTGAGCAAGACAAGGCATGACAGAGCCGCAACAAATGAAATGGACTCAAGAATCTGTGCTATTCTGCGCAGGGTGGGCGCTGAGCGGGATGTGGAACGTGACGGTCTTGGCATATGCCCATGGAAATTCAGCTCTCAATCTCGTGGATCAGCTCTGATTCAGCAATTTCAGAATCGATTGACTGAAAACGTGAGTTCTGGCTTTTGAATTCCGGAACCATACGTTTCATCTGAGCCACTATATCATGAACATTTCCGCTGTCCAGATAGTTCTTCAGATCGCTCAGATGGGCGCATACTTCCGGATAACTGTATGTTCGCACCTTGGCGATCATGATCTTTTTGTGATGGGTGGGGCATGTGTGCTCATGGTTGTTGAGCAATTCCTCGAAGAGTTTCTCTCCGGGCCGCAAACCTGTCTCCACAATTTTTATGTCGACATTTGGGCGCATGCCGGCAAGGGAGATCATGCGGGCTGCCAGATCATAGATCCTGACGGGTTTACCCATGTCAAAGATAAATATTTCGCCGCCCACGCCCATGCAGCCGGCTTCCAGAACCAGCGAGCATGCCTCGGGTATTGTCATGAAATAGCGTATTATGTCACGATGTGTCACCGTAAGTGGACCTCCTTTAGCTATCTGGCTATTGAAAAGGGGAATCACAGAACCGCTTGAGCCAAGAACATTCCCAAAGCGTGTTGTCACAAAGCAGGTGGCGTTCTTGCTGTTGCGCAGATTGAGCGCCAGAGACTGCACATAGATCTCCGCTATCCGTTTTGAGGCTCCCATTATATTAGTGGGATTCACGGCTTTGTCTGTTGAGATCATTACAAAGGTCTTGGCTCCGAACCGCAAAGCCAGATCAGCTACCACTTTTGTGCCGAAGACGTTTGTCAGCACTGATTCCGCAGGGTTCATCTCCATCATGGGCACGTGCTTGTATGCGGCGGCATGGTATACAACCTGAGGTTGGAAACGGCTGAAGATGTCAGCCATCCTGAGCTTGTTGGCAACATCGGCGATGCATAGCGAAATTCTGCTCTGAGGCCACAACTCCTGAAGTTCAAGATGCAGGTTGTGCATGGGCGTCTCTGCCTGATCCACAAGGACAAGATGCCCCGGATTACATGCCATCACCTGTCTTACAAGCTCGCTTCCTATTGAGCCGGCAGCGCCGGTTATAAGCACTGTCTTGTCACGCAGTTCAGCACTGATGGCGGGGTTGCCGGTGACAATGGCCGGGCGTCCCAGAAGGTCCTCTATGTTGATGTCTTTTACGTGCGGAGAAAGTGAAGGCATGTTGCCTCCCGTAAGTTCAAACTCCTCTATGCGATTAAGCATCAGTAACTTGACGTTGTTGTTAAGAAAAACATCAGCAGCACCGGCGCGGAGAAAGTCAATCTGCTCGGAAAGGAATATAAGTGTGTGGACACCGCATTTTCTGACCATCTCAGAAACCGCTTCAGGCGAGTAGCTGCGCACCGGGATTCCGTTTATGCGTCCTGAAGCGTTTGCATCGGTTATACTCAGCATCAGCACTGGTGAGTAGCGCCCGTCAACTTCTCCAAGAAGTGCTTCGGCAAGTGCAAAAGAGTGGAGCGATGACCCGAGCACAGCAACGCGCTGGCGTGCAGGCTCGCTGTGCATCATCTTGTAGAGATATTTCACTGATACGCGCAGTATCACCATCACTGTGAACGCCGACATGCCCACGGCAAATATGTTCCAGATGCCTATGAAACGTGATGCGTCTGTCCAATGGACCACTCCTTCCAGAAAGGAAAGTGACAGAGAGGCCAGCATGACCGTAAGGGCCACACGATAGGTGTCCTCGAACGTGGATAGTCTGACTATGGACTTGTATGGCCCGATTATCAGCATGGCAATGGCATATATGCCCACAACAGCACCTATTTTCGCTGCAGTGGTATATTGCCATCCGTTCAACTCCGCTGTGGGGTTGGGCGCATAGAGAAGTATAAGCAATCCTGACACCATCACAATCATCAGGTCAATGATGAAAATCAGCCATTGCGGTGAGGGCGTGTTCAGGAATTTGCTTATAATTCTTGACGTCGCTAATATGTTGACGATTTTTTTGCGCATTATGTGTCTGCTTCAGGTCGGAGGATATTTTTCTCTTCGGTTGTAGGATGACTGGCACCATATTGGAGCCGATAAGGTTTTTTCAACAAAGGTATATTGACGCAAAGTTAATAAAAAAAAACAAACGCGCAAATAAACTCATAATAAATCTTGAATCATGCGGTGAAATGCGGCAAAAAGTCCGCAAAAAGATGCCGCATTTTTGCAGTTGAGCACATAGCGCCCGGATCTTTTACTGATGGCATAGAAAAAGGCGCAGAAAGAAATTTTCCTGCACCCTCTAAGTGTGGATAATACAAGGCTTCAGAAGCATCCGCGTCGCGGATGTGTTATCCTGCTTATATCATGTCTTGTCATCTGAAAGCCTCGGCATTTGCCTGAATGAAAAAGTGAAAGCCGTTGCCGCCGGTATCCCAGAATCCGATTTTTATGAGCTGGTTGTTGTTCGGGATGTTCAGGATTATATAGCTTTTCCCGTTGGTGTAGCCCTCAGCGGTGTTTGAGGCACGTTTGCGGTCTTTTGCCACTGCCTCCTTTATGGCTTTGAACAATTCCTTGCTGTTTGATGCTGTGACGCTTCTGAAGAAATTGTCCTCGGTTTTGGTGATCACAAGAATATTGCCGTTCTGTCTGATGTCTTTGCGGTTGAATATGGCCTCGCTTGCAAGGCGGGGAGGTGTGGCCTGGCATATAGCTGATATGCAAACCATTATTGCTATAAATATATATCGTTTCATTGTTCGGCAAGGATTGAGTTCATAAAATCAAGGCTTTCAGCCGTAGTTTCTTCGGTTTCCTGTAACAATTCCTGTAACATGTTCATGCTTGCAGTCTGGATATCATTGGCTTTGGCCCGGGCTGTCTTTCCGGAGAGCATGTGGCCGTCTACATAAACAGCTATATAGTCCTGTTGCTGTGCCACGGCTGATGTGCCGGGCCGCATCAGAACAGTCATGATGACGGAAGCTGCAGCGACAATAACGGCCGCACACGATGCCGCCGCATACCATTTTCTGTGGCGCATGCGGCGTTCTTTTTGCTTAGCCGCGTGTGATGATGCGGATTCTTCCATCAGTGAGGAGAGGGCCATTATCTGGCGTACTTCGTCAAGCAAGGGCGATGACAGGGTGCTGTGGAGAAGTACCAGCTCAAGCTCTTTCTCCTGGAGGCGTGAAAGCCGGCAGTCAAGAAAGGCCTCGCAAAGCGCTTCAAGTTCTGGAAGTGTCAGTTTACAGTCGGTTTTCATCATTAAGTGTCTTATAGTTCTGGCGTATGTTTTTGCGTGCGCGGCTCATGTTCATTCGCACCGCATCTATGCTGATTTCAAGCCGTAAGGCTATTTCTTCATATTCCATATTGTCAAATGCGCACATCTGGAAAACTTTTCGCTGCAACGGAGGCAGACTGGCGAGCAGGATGAGACGTGTGCGCTCCGTATCGGTTCTTTCTATGTCCATGGTCTACATGCCGGCGGGTGGGTCGCAGTCATCAATGCTGACAAGGCGCCGCTTTCGTTTCAGTTTGTTGAGACAGACATTGCGCAGAACGGCGAAAAGGCGGAAACGGGCTTCATCGTCGGTCTCGGGCAGCCGGGCACTCCACAGGTTGCAGAATGTGTCCTGGACAGCATCCTGAGCCTCTGTGTCATCTTTCAGGATGTTGCATGCCGTGAGATGCAACTTTTCCTGGAGACGGACAAACGTGTCTGTGAGCGTTTCCTTTCCCATGCATCTAAAATACAACTATATCTGCAAAACATAACGTCATTATCTGAAAAATATTTTAGAGGCTGTTTAAAATGAAGCTGCATGTGTGGCGTGATGTGCTGTTGACGTGATGACGGGTTGCGCGTTTGAAATTCTTTTGCTAATTTTGCGGACGTTGCTCCGTCAGAGAAAAACCTTTTGCACGGAGGCTTGTTTAAAATCATATATAACATAAAACTTGTGAATCATGACAAAACGTATCCTTTCCATATCCGGTAAGCCAGGTCTGTACAGCCTTGTAAGCCAGGGCAAAAACATGCTTATCGTTGAGGATATCAAGACCGGCAAACGTATGCCGGCATATGCGCATGACAAGGTCATGTCGCTTGGGGACATAGCTATATACACCACTGATGAGGACAAACCTCTCTATGACGTCTTTGAGGCAATCAAAGAGAAAAACAATGGTCAGACTGTTGATCTGAAAGTATATGATACGCCTGTAAAGCTCAGGGAATATTTCGGTGAGATTGTTCCTGATTTTGACAAAGACAGGGTTTATAACACAGACATCAAGAAAGTTTTCCAGTGGTATAACCTCCTTGTCAGCAACGGCATTAACGATTTCAAGGATGAAGAGATCGCCGAGGATGAGTCAGCTGAGGCATCAGACAAAGGAACTGCCGATGCTGCAGCAACATATGAGAGCGAGAAAAAGGATTCAGCCGACAAATAATGTTGTAGGATTATAATACTGACACGTCATACAGCGAGAGTCCTTTGTGCTTATATGCATGGGACTTTCGCTGTTTTTTGTCTAAAAATGTGAATGATGAAATTCAAGATTTTACTGATTTTAGCCGTCATATGTCTGTGTGCGGGCATTCCGTCGGCGCGTACATGGCAGCCTGACTCGTTGGCCGGATATGAATACACGCGTATTGAACGCGCGGACGGCGGCAGATGCACAGTCATAAGGCGACAGGCAACGTGCGGTGACGGCAGAGGAGTGCTTTACGTGCACGGCTACAATGACTATTTCTTCCAGAAAGAGGAGGGTGACACTTTTGTAGACTCATGCTATAGCTTTTATGCCGTGGACCTGCACGGCTATGGCCGCAGCATTCTTCCCGGCGAACGTCCTTATCAGACACACTCCATAAGCGACTATTATGCCGATATTGATTCGGCACTCAGCATCATGAGGGATGATGGGGTTGGCCGGATAGCGTTTATGGGCCATTCTACCGGCGGACTGATTACAGCGTCATACATGACTTTCGCTCCATCTCCATCTATTGACGCACTGATACTTAACAGTCCATTCCTTGAGTTTAACATGAATGGATTCATGCGCGGATTCATGGTGCCGGTCATGGGATGCATAGGCGCGCATTTCCCCGGTATAGCCATTCCGCAGGCTGATGACACGGCATATGGCGAGAGCTGTAGCGCTGATTTTCATGGCGAGTGGCGTTATAATTATGCCTGGAAGACCCTTCACCCTCGCTCCATCACCACCGGTTGGCTGCACATGATTAAAAGCGCACAGACATCCCTGCGCAAGAACCCTGAGCGTATCCTTGTGCCGATCCTGCTTATGCACAGCGACAACAGTGTCACAGGATCTGTGTGGACGCCGGCGCATCAGCGGGGCGATGCCGTTCTGAATGTCAGTGATATAGAGAAATATGGCCGTTGTCTTGGGCCCTGTGAGACAGAACTTACCGTGCACGGAGGCATGCATGATCTGTTCCTCTCCGCACCTGATGTGCGGAAAGCCCTCTATGCTGCCGTGTTTAAATGGCTTGAAACAAAAACTGTCTTAGGAAATTTGGTCGCTGACTGATTCTCTCAGAGACTGTTAGCGGCTTTGTCGCGTGACATCTGGAGAATCCGTTCCGTTTTTTCACGCTCTATGAGCATTTTCCGCAGACTGTCACGTTGTGCAGACAGTTGCCACGCTGCGGCAATGCCGTGGCTTTCGGCATCAGAGACAGGAATTTTTACACTGCCTTTTGATCCGGAAGCTGTTGCTTGTGCTATTTTATCGTTGTTTGCCGCAAGTTGCCGGCCTAGACCGTCTATCTGCTCCGGACGCAGAGAGGCAAGCATTCCGCCCACACTTTCATTGACAGAAATTGTGTATGTCGCCCCTTGAGCAGTGTTGATCACCAGATGGTTTAGGCCTATGTCACGTCCTGTGCCTACGGCTAATACCCAGGGCGTGTCTGTGGCGTCGGCGCCGGTGTTGACACGTGCCTGTATGCGGGGTGATGAGTCAACAGTGCCCTGACAGCCTTTATGGACAAGATATGGCGGCAATGAGGTTGCCGGCTGAACGCTGACAAAGTCATTCTGCATGCTGTCCATGCCGGCTTGTGCGGCGGCAATCCCGGCATCAAGGCGAGGTATGCTCTGAATGGCAAGTCCTTCTGCCGCTTTTGCCCGGGTGTTGAGCAACTTGCGACGTATGTCGGTCTGTAGCGGGAATGTACGGCTGAATGAATCTATGTCCGTGATGGCTTTGCTGTAATTGCCTTGCGTCATGGCTGTCTCTATTTCTGCATTGAGGGCTTCGGCGCTGTCACGTTGGCTAAGTCCCGAACCGTTGCCTGAGCATCCGGACAAGGCTATGGCGAATACAGCCGGAAAGATATGTCTGAGTGTCATATGTGTCCTGATTGATTTTTTTATGGATTGCCACATGTTGCGGCATGTGTGGTCACTGGTTGTCGGCCCTTTTTACCTCCTTGACGCCTTTCACGGTCTTTATCTTCTTGATCAGAGAGTTGAGGGCCTCAGTACTCCCTGTGCCTACGGTCACAAAACCCTGGAAAATCCCGTCGTGCGAGTTTATTGAGATGTTACGCAGCGATGAATTTTTTTCGCGGTTGATGATTGACGAGATGTTTGTGACAATGCCGATGTCATCATTTCCGACAATCTGGAGGGTTGCCGCCATCTGACCTCCGAATTTGCCGCTCCAGCGTGTGCGGATAAGGCGGTAGGGATAGCGCTGACGTATGTTTGAGGCGTTGGGGCAGTCGTTGCGGTGTATTTTCACAACGCCCTCGGATGAGATGAAACCGAAAACATCATCGCCGTAAATGGGATTGCAGCAACGGGCAAGCTTGTAGTTCAAGCCTTTGACAATACCGTCGCCTGAGCCTATTTCCAGAATGTCATTGTCTGTCTCCTCTTTTGGCGGCGTCTGAAGCACAAATTCTTCTGCGCTGACTGTGGCGGTTGCCTCCGTCAGCTTTTCAGAAATGTCCAGATAGCTGTCTGCCACGGTGTTGACATCCAGACTGCCGTTCCCCAGATTACTGAAGAACTCTGTGGCGGTCTTGAACCCGAGTTTTTTTATGAGTCGGGTAAGAATGCTTTCCTGAATCTCTATTTTCCTGTTCTTGAAACGCCGTTGCAGCAGCTCTTTGCCAAGTTCGGCATCGTGGCTTTCCTGTTCTTTTATGGCTGCGCGGATTTTGTTGCGGGCCTTGGATGTGATCACAATGCTGAGCCAGTCGCGCTTGGGCTGTTGTACGGACGATGTGAGTATGTCAACCGTGTCTCCGCTCTGCAGGCGGTGACTCAGACGGCAGTTGCGTCCGTTGACTTTCGCCCCGGTGCAGCGGCTTCCAAGTCCGGTATGGATGTTGAACGCGAAGTCAAGCACTGTGGCACCCAGGGGCAACCGGTAGAGGTCACCTTTCGGCGTGAACACAAACACTTCCTTGTTGTATACATCCATCTTGAGGTTTTTCATCAGCTCCATCGGGCCGGTGTCTGCGGTCTCAAGAATGTCACGCACGTTCTTCATCCATGAGTCAAGGCCTTGTTCGGCTTTCACTCCTTTATAGCGCCAGTGTGCCGCCAGACCTTTCTCGGCAACCTCATCCATGCGCCGGGTGCGGATCTGCACCTCCACCCATCTGTCATCGGGACCATAGACGGTTATGTGCAGGGACTCATAACCGTTGGTCTTGGGGATGGATATCCAGTCTTTCATACGCGCCGGGTTGGGCCGGTACATGTCTGTGATTATGGAGTAGGCCAGCCAGCATTCCGGTTTTTCGCGCTCAGGCGGCGCATCGATGATGACACGGATAGCGAAAAGGTCATAGATATGGTCTATGTCCGTTTTCTGTTTCTTTATCTTGTTCCAGATGGAATAGATTGATTTGGTGCGTCCTTTTATCTCAAAGTTCAGCCCTTCTTTTTCCAGACGGGACTTGACGGGAGCAATGAAGTCGGCAATGTATGCCTCGCGCTTCACTTTGGTTTCGTTGAGTTTGCGTGCTATCGAGGTGAATGTGGCGCGGTCTGTGTATTTGAGAGAGAGGTCCTCGAGTTCCGATTTTATTGCATACAGACCCAGACGGTGGGCCAGCGGGGCATAGAGATAGCCGGACTCATATGCCACCTGGGCAACACGTTTTTCGTCGGGATGATGGTTTATGGCCTGCATTAGCGTCAGGCGCGCGGCGATCATGAGTATGATGACGCGTATGTCCTCGGCAAATGTCAGAAGCAGACGGCGGAAGTTGTCACTTTCAGCTGTGGCATGGCGGTCATAAAGTGTGGAAACGCGGTTCAGGCGCACAATTGTGTCCGCAATGTCATTTCCCCATTGCGAGCGGAGAGCCTCAATGTCTGTGGCGCCGTCATGGATAAGGCCGTAGAGCAATATCGCGGCTGCCATGGTGCGGTCCGGACTTACGCGGCGGCAGAGCAACAGCGCTGTGTCAACGGCGTGCACAATGGGATGTATGCCGAAAGCATCACGCCGGTATACGTCACCGGCCACGCCGGCGACAATGCATTTTTTTGCACGCGTTATATCCCCGGCTATCAGCACGGGCCGCATAAGGGCTGTCAGCTCCTTTATGGACGCCGACAGCCGCTGCTGTTCTTCAGAAGTGAGAGTATTTTCCGTCATACGGCAGCAAAGTTACAAAAAACTTTGTAATGGAGGCCGCGCGTATGTGTTTCATTGGTCCAATTTGTTGTCACGCGGGTTGTCATTGAGACTCTTTGTGCGCTCTTTGACCAGTTTGGGAGAAATTTTCTCATTGTCGGCCACGTTTATTTCCGCTCCGGGATATTCATCCGTTTCCTTGATGTTGATTTTATCTTTTGCCATGATAAGTTATATTTGTTCATCAGATGTAACACCCGGCAATGCTCCGGAGTTCATGACGCAGCCTCCTTTCAGAGAGGAAGCGCATTCATTTCCTCTATATAGTCAAGGATTGCCTCACGGCCGCGCCGGTCCGTGCTTGATGTGCGGAAAACGGGCGGGAGTTGTTCCCATGTCTCGAGAAGTGTGGCGCAATAGTCTCCGGTCATTTTTTTCGCCGCCGTTGAGCTGAGTTTGTCCAGTTTTGTAAACACTATGCTGAATGGAACTCCGTTTTCTCCGAGCCACTCCATGAATTCAAGGTCAATCTTCTGAGGTTTCAGACGGCCGTCAACAAGCAGGAAAAGGTTTGTCATCTGCGGGCGGTTGATGATGTACCCCTTTATCATCTTCTCGAGTTTGGCGCGGTCAGCCTTGCTGCGCTGTGCATAGCCATAGCCGGGCAGGTCCACAATCTGCCAGGTGTCATTGATGATGAAATGGTTTATGAGCATGGTCTTGCCGGGGGTGGACGATGTCATTGCCAGACCGCTGCGACCGGTCAGCATGTTTATGAGTGAGGACTTGCCAACGTTTGAACGTCCTATGAAGGCATACTCATGCATGGATGAGTCAGGACATTTTTCAACTGACGGGCTGCTGGTTACAAAGCGGGCGGTGTTGATAATCATTGTATTACAGGTGTTTTATGACGCAGGCGCAACGTTGTGCGCGCCGTTATGGCATGTCAAAGTTACTCATTATATGTATATGTAACAATTTTTTGAGTAATTTTGTGGCATGAGTTTTCAGTTCAGAAATTTTCATGTCAATGATGCGCATACGGCCATGAAAGTGGGTACTGACGCCGTTCTGCTCGGAACATGGACGCCTGTTTGTCCGTCAGACGCTACGATTGTTGATGCCGGTGCAGGAAGCGGTGTTGTATCGCTGCTTATGGCTGAACGCAATCAGGATGCACATGTGATTGGCGTGGAGATTGACGCTGCTGCGGCTGCCGATTGCCGTGAAAATTTCGCGGAATCACCATGGGCACGCCGTATGACGGTTGTTGAGAGTGCGCTTGAAGACTGGACGCCTGATCGTAAGGTGGACCTTATCATATCCAATCCGCCTTTTTTCACTGAGACATTGCGTTCACCCGACGGGCGTCGTGCCTCTGCGCGCCACTGTGGCACCATGTCACCGCTGACAGTGATGGATTTTGCCGCACATTGGCTCAATGCTGACGGCAGACTTGCCATGATAACGGCTTGTGGCAACCGGCGGGACGTGCTTTTCCACGGAGAATTGCAAGGGCTGCATCTGCATGCACTGACACATGTCTGCCCACGGGAAGGCAGCCCGGAAAAAAGGTTGCTATGGCTATGGGGACGCGCTTCGGTATCTGAATATGCGGAGACTTGCCTGTGTATACGTGATGCCCGCGGGAACTGGTGCGATGACTATGTCTCTCTCGTTGATGATTTTTATCTGAGAATGCCTAATCCTTGATTTTTAATATGAATCTTTCATTGACTCTTTCAAAAAGACTTGTTTTTTTCGGGTGTGTGACATTGTTGTGCTATGTCATCACATCATTCATAGTAGGTTTTATGACCATGAAAGGCGGCGCTGATGCCAGATGGCTGCGTATTGCCGCCGTTGTGCAGGATGTTGTGCTTTTCATCCTCCCGGCTATTGTCACCGCCATATTCTGTACACGTCTGCCCGCACGTTTCCTGACGGTTGATCGGTTTCCGCGTCTGAGGATATCTGTCATGGCATTGTGCACGCTTGTTGTCTCCATACCGGCCATGAATCTTCTCATACAGTTCAATGAGTCAATAAGTCTGCCGGCAGCATTGTCAGGGGTGGAGGAATATATGAGACAGGCCGAGGCTTCCGCAAGGAGTTATACGGAAATTCTGCTGAGCGGAGACAGTGCCATGTCGCTTATTGTCAGTCTGCTCATTGTCGGGGTTCTTGCCGGATTCAGCGAGGAACTGTTTTTCCGAGGTACTTTTCAGCGGCTTCTTGTCACCGGCCGGGTAAATGTGCACGTGGCCGTGTGGATAGTCGCTGTCGTTTTCTCGGCAATGCACATGCAGTTCTATGGTTTCTTTCCCAGAATGCTTCTTGGCGCATATTTCGGCTATCTGGCCGTGTGGAGCGGATCGTTATGGCTGCCTGTGATAATCCATGCGTTCAACAATTGTGTGTATATTGTGGGACAGTGGCACGCGGCGGGTGCTCAGCCATCGGTCGTGGACACTGTGGGTACCGGCGGTGAGGTGCTCATGGCATGTTCCAGTGTGGTGCTCACAGCGCTGGGCATCAGCCTTATCTACAGACAGCGCCTCCGCTGATAATACGGGATAAATATGAAAAAAGCCTGCCCGTGAGCTGAATTGCTCCCCGAGGGCAGGCTTTGCAAGCTGTGATTCCGGGTATTGTGTTGCTTTTGGCTATGCGTTATTTGCCTTTGTGCTCGTATTGGAGTGTCAGTGAAGGCTGGTCGCATACTTCGGCCGGGCCAAAGTATTGTATCGGGCCGGGGTAAACATAGCATGTGTTGTATGCCCAGTCTTTTCTTTGTGCGGCGAACTTCTTGAACGGTGCACCGTCAAGGCGTACAAGGGCTTTTTGTATCACGGGTTTCATTTCTCCGTGGCGGCGTTCCATGTTCATCATCATTGTGATGGGTATACCGCCGGCAATCCATTGTACAGCGGGTTTGACAAGGTTGCGCACTGATGACATGTAGCCGGTGACTCCTGAGTTGATCAGGCAGGCGGCATTGAAACCAAGCGCGTAGCAGTAGTCGGCATCGAAGTTTGAGGGATCGGCGCAGCGTCCTTCATATCCGAAGAAATGGTGCAACGGTGAGAATTTGCCTTTGTAGTTGCCTTCGGCTTTCATTGCGGCAAGACGTTTGCCAACCATTTCGCTGAGAAGTTTCTCTGTCTCGATGAGTGATACCTGTACGTTTCCGTGGGGGTCGCGGTCAAGCGACAGCTGTCTTGCAACTCCGTGGGGCAGGGACTCATATGTGGCAGCGTTCTCCGGGCTGAGGTTGCTGATTATGAATTCACGCTGTTTGTCAGCGGCAACGGCGGCAAATTCTTCTGCCTTGGCGGCAAGGAGGTCATTGAGTTCAGCGATGAGGGCTTTGACGGCCGGAATGAATTCAATAAGTCCTTCGGGGATAAGAACTGTTCCGAAGTTGTTGCCTTCGGCGGCACGTGCGGCCACAACTTCGGCAATCTGGTCCACCACCTGCTGCAGTGTGAGGTTCTTTGCTTCCACTTCTTCGCTGATGATGCAGATGTTAGGCTGTGTCTGAAGCGCGCACTCAAGGGCGATGTGGCTGGCTGAACGACCCATGAGCTTGATGAAATGCCAGTATTTCTTTGCTGAGTTGCAGTCACGCTGTATGTTGCCAATCATCTCGCTGTACACCTTGGTTGCGGTGTCGAAACCGAAAGATGTCTCTATGAGGTCGTTCTTGAGGTCGCCGTCAATTGTCTTGGGGCATCCCAGAACCTGCACGCCGGTGTTGTTGGCCTTGTAGTATTCAGCCAGCACGGCGGCATTGGTGTTTGAGTCATCGCCGCCAATGATCACCAGAGCGTTGATGCCGAGTTCACGGATAATCTCAAGGCCTTTGTCAAATTGCTCTTTGGTCTCGAGTTTTGTGCGTCCTGAACCGATGATGTCAAAGCCGCCGGTGTTGCGGTATTCATTGATGATCGGGGCTGTTAGCTCAATGTATTTGTGGTCAACAAGTCCGCCGGGGCCCATGATGAAGCCGAAAAGGCGGCTGTCGCGGTGTATTTTCTTTATTCCGTCAAAAAGGCCGCTGATTACATTGTGGCCGCCGGGAGCCTGTCCGCCTGACAGAATAACGCCCACGTTGACGGGTTTGCCGGCAGTGGGCGCTGTGTTTTTCTCGAATTTTATTTCGGGAAGTCCGTAGGTGCATGGAAAAAGTTCGTTAATCTCTGTCTGGTTAGCCACGGATTGTGTCGGTTTTCCGGCCACTGCCTTGACCGGCCCTGTGAGCACGATGGGGAGTTTGGGCTGATAGGAGGCGCGGGCCTTCTGCAATGCGCTTTTTTTCATCTGTTTATGTGTATTTGTTGGTTGATCTGTATTATCAATGGCAGATGATGTGCCATATCGCATACAAAATTACAAAAACCATGTTGAAAATGCCACAAAGTGAGAAATGCAGGCCAAGTATTTGATGTTAAAAAATACAAAGAGGGCAATGCCTTATCCACCGGCGGTGACTATGCGCATCCGGTCAGGCACAAGGTATCTGGCCGCTGTTTCGGCAATAGTGACTGCGGACAGTTTTTCGATGCTCCGGAATTGTTGTTCAAAATAATCCCGGGGCGTTCCTATGAGAAGTTCGTTGCGATAATGTCCCATGATTGAAAACGGGCTGTCAAGAACTGTCATGAGTTGTGATGAGGCATAGCGGCGCAGACCGGTCAGTTCGGCTTTGTCCATGGGTTGTGTGCCTAACCGGGCCATCTCCTTGCCTATCTCATTGATGACCATGTCACTGACGCCGTTTGGACATTGCGCGCCGATTGAGATGTATGCTCCCTCGCGTTGGCCGCAGAGTGCCGCACTGATCCCGTATGTGAGTCCTTTGTCCTCACGTATGTTTGTCATCAGGCGGCTGCCGAAATATCCTCCCAGAGCCATGACGGTGAGTCGCAACGGGATATAATCGGGATGATTGCGCCCTATGGCGGGGATAGCTGCCGTTATGGAGGTCTGCATTGATCCCGGGACGGAGAGGTCCATGCGTTGCGGAGGTGCGCTGTTGAAAGGCTGTGTGACCGGCGAGGCAGGGCGCCATGCACGGTCATGGGCTATTATATGACACAGATGGTGCAGTGTATCAATCACGGCGTTATCAGCTTTACCGCCAAAGAAGATGTGTAGCTTGCCGGTTTCACGCCCTTTGCTGTATGTCTCGTATACATCCTCGCGGCGTATCGCCTCTATTTCTTCAGCGGTCTGGCGGCATGCGGAGGGGTGATTCTTTCCTGCAATCAGAGTATTGAGGGCGTTGGCAGCCACTGTTGCCGGCTGTGTCAGTTCCATACGCCGGCGCAATGCCAGGCGTGTCCGCAGTGCCAGAAAGGCTTTGTCAGGGATGGTGGCGTCTGAAAATATATCGGCAATCAGCGGAACCAGCTCGGGGAGAGAATCATTGAGGCATATCAGATCCAGATATGAGTGATGGTCAGTTGCGCGGGCGTTGAGCACAGCACCATGGAAGTCTGTCAGCGAGGCGATTTCCTCCCCTGCCATGCGCGATGTGCCTTCTGCAAGTAATGTTGCGGCCATGCCGGCGGTTTCTGATCCCCCCGGTGTGTGGTAGGCTTCGTTGCGGCCATATTCCCAGACGAGTGACAGGTTGCCTGCCGGCATCGTCCCGTTGTCAACTATGTGCAGTGTTATGCCGTCCTCCGGTTCGGTTACCTGACATGCCGGGAGAGGCCGGTAGTCAAACCATGTGGTTTTTGGAGGTGTGCTGCGGTCAGGGATGTCCATTGTGATCTTCAAGGTATTTGTGTGCGGCCTCAAGGTCAGCAGGTGTGTCTATGCCGATGGTCGGCCGGTCTGTCAGGGCTACGGATATGTTGTAGCCGTTCTGTAGCCACCGGAGCTGTTCAAGGCTTTCAGCAAGTTCAAGTGATGACTGCGGCAGGGCGGATATCTCATTGAGCACATCGTGACGGTATGCGTATATGCCCACATGGGTGTGGAATGTTATGGCGTCGAGCCATTTCTGCCATTCAACGCCGCGGACATAGGGGATGATTGACCGCGAGAAATAAAGTGCGCGCCCGTTGTTGTCAAAGGTGACTTTCACAAGATTGGGGTCAAAGAGACCCTCAAATCCGTTGGCCGGGTCATATTGCCGTGCCAATGTGGCAATCTGCACGTGGGGATTGGTGAAACACTCTTTCAGCGCCCGTATCTGAGAAGCGGCTATAAAAGGTTCGTCACCCTGTATGTTTATGACCACATCAGCTGTCATGCCGGCATTGGTATATGCTTCGCGGCAACGGTCTGTGCCGCTGCGGTGTGTGGCGGATGTCATTACGGCGCGGCCGCCAAAGGCATTGACGGCATCAATAATACGATCATCATCTGTGGCCACGACAACATTATCCAGTTCACGTGCGGCGCGTTCATAAACATGCTGTATGATGGGCTTTGTGCCGAGCAGCGCCAGAGGCTTGCCCGGGAAACGTGTCGATGCATAGCGGGCAGGGATTATGCCTGCGAATGTGGGCGAGGTATTCATTGTGATGTTGTTTTTCTTTTTGAGAAATAACCCGGTATGAGGAAAGTGCCTATTATGAGGTATATATAGTAGCTTATAATGCGCCACGAGAGTGCCACGACAAGTGCTGTCGATGCCGATGAGAGCATGTCGCCATAGTAGGTTGTGAACAGCCACTCGCTGATGCCTGAGCCTCCCGGCGTGGGAGAAACCATGAGCACTACCCAGACAACAAACTGCCTTCCGAATATCAGGAACTGTGACGCGCCGGGGGCAAATCCCCAGAACAGTGCGTTGACAACCAGATAGCGTGAGAACCATGATACAACTGTGGCGCCGAATACGTTCAGCCACCAGCGGCGTGAGCATGACCGGAGCTCGGACGATGCGCTGACCATATTGTTGGCCGTCTCAAATGCGCTTCTGCGCCATTTTTTCAGATAGCGCCACATGAACAGCCGTTTTATGGCGCGTGCCACAGCATGGGGCTTTACGATTATACCCATGAACAGGATGGCAGCCCAACAGACAATACCGGCATATACAAGCCAGAACACCAGTTCAAGACCGTTCATGAATGATGCGTCGGCGCCGTTGGCAAACAGTTCATCGAAAGGAATGGCAAAAATCAGTATGGGACAGAACACCACAAAGAACATCTCGTCAAGGAACAATGTGGTGAGAGTGAGGGTGGTGGCCCGCCCCAGTTTCACTCCCTCGCGGTTAAGATAGAAGATAGCAAAGGCGCTTCCACCTACAGCCGACGGTGTGACCGCCGATGTGAACGCACACATGTAGTTGACACGGAATGCCCGAGGCCACGAGAGGGTGGGACGCGCTATGGTGTGAAAGCGCCATGCCAGCCCGAAGTCACGCCCGAACATGAAAATCCATGCCAGAGCGAATCCGGCAACCATACGTCCCGTCCATTCAAAGTCCTTGAAGTTTTCCGGGTTGAAGTCATCATGGAAAAGCCATGCTGTCACCGCCAGCCCGATTGCGACAGGCAGCAATGTTTTCAGCATCATTTTTGTGGCTTCCGACTTCATGGGTGGGCCTGTTTCAGGATGCTTTCTGAAGTGTGTCAATGATTTTGCGCACGGTGTCTGCCGGATCCGGCTCAGCAGCGATGACCGTTGAGGACATGGCCACTCCGGCCGCATGGGTGTCAGCCATGAATGCGGCTATTTCCTGAGGGTTGATACTGCGGGGCGCTGACACAACGACGGGAATGCCACACCCGGCCGAGGTGGCCGCGTCAATGATCCCGGCACAACGTGCCCGGTCAAGGGAGGGCGGCAAAGTCACATAGTCTATATCCGCGCCTTTCAGGGTGATGATTGACTGTGCGTCGGCAACCTCTGCGCCGATAATCGCTTCCGGGCCGAGATTCTCACGGACACTGCGCGCGCTGACGCCTGCCGCCGCGGTGAGATGGACACCGTGTATGCCCAGTTCGCGCGCCAGTTCGGGACGATCTTCAAGGGTGAGGATTGTCGATGTTTCCTTGCAGAGGGGGATTAGTTCGGCGCACACCTCGCGGACCTCGCTGTCATCGGCATCAGGCATATGTAACTGTATCCATCCGCAATTGCCTTCAATTGCCATCTGGACAAGTTCCGGAATGGAATATTTATCGGAATTTTCAACTATGATCTGTAACATGATGCAAAGATACGGATAAGTGAGCGCAATGCCAAATTGCATTTGAGCATTGCCGAACGTGAGTATCTAAGACGGAAGTCAAAGATACGGATAAGTGAGCGCAATGCCAAATTGCATTTGAGCATTGCCCGGGGAATCTCATCATTCAGTTTTTTGACTCGATGCCTATGCCGAACAAAGCATAGTCATAGAAAACGGGGTCATCGGGCCTGAGTGCCTTGAGCGTGGCCGTCAGTTCAAGAACGGCCTTGCGGTCGTTGCTGCGACGGCTGAGCAGCCCCAGATTGCGTGATACATTGCCCACATGCACGTCAAGCGGTATAAAGAGTTGTGATGGTTTTATCACATCCCAGACACCAAGGTCAACTATGCCATCGTCGCGGACAAGCCATCGTAGAGCCATGTTGAGGCGTTTCAGGGCCGTGTTGTCCAGATTCTGCGGCAGACACCGGCTGTCACAGTTGCCGCCGTTGGCTGTGGCAAACTCCCTGTTTATGGCAGCGGCAAGCTCCCATGCGGGGTAGGGGGCAGAGCCTATATGATGGTGGCGGCCAAAATCCTGTAGCGAGCCATGACGGGCATAAATGCTATGGAGTCCGCGTAGATAATGCTTCAGATTCTTGCTGAAAAAAGTGCGGTGGATGTTCATCTCCGGCAGTTCCTCATAGCCTTTGTCCATTATGTACCGGTAGGGCATCCAGTCCATCAAGGCGAACATACGGCTGCAGTTGCGGCATATCATGGTGCGGTTTCCCCATGCTATGGTAGAGGCCAACAGGGCCGCGATCTCAATGTCCTGAAGGCGGCTGAACTGACGTGGAAACTGCACGGGATCAAGAGCAATGAACTCTGGCGAGTTTATGCGACGCGCCTCGGAGTCAAGCAGCTCGATGAGTTGCGGATCTATGTGCGGGGGATGGGTTTCAGACATGATATGGATGTGTATGGAATATGAAAAAACGCCGAAAGCGATTGCTGTCCGGCGTAAAAATCTGGTGGGGTGAACAGTGGGGGTCGAACCCACGACCTTCGGAACCACAATCCGACGCTCTAACCAACTGAGCTATGCTCACCATATTTGCTAAAAGCGTTGCAAAGTTACGCAAATTTTTTGAAATGCCAAATATTTCCCCGAATTTTTCCAAAAACCATTTTTAGGTTAGGTTTACACTCAACCCCACATTCAACCGTCAACGCAACCGCCTGTCTTCGCCGTGCCCACTGCTATATAATATTATTCCATGAGTTATCTATGATTGTTCAGACTTGTGTTGATAACAATTCATTAACGGTTTACTTTCCAATGACCTGATTTGTTGCTCCCTACACGTTCCACCAGTCCCTGCATTTTCAGGGAACTTATGATCTTTCTGACAGCACGGTCACTTAATCTGATTTCTCCGGCAATTTCCGATTCTGTGATCTGAGGCTTTTTTCAGTAGCACTTC
>JAUNPQ010000023.1:0-12736 GCA_030536615.1 Bacteroidales bacterium
GCGACAACGGTCACACACTTGACATGTGGGCACACGTAACCAAAGGCGGTATCGCCCACTACTCCTACAAAGGCGCTTCATCAGGTGTTGACAACATCATCGCCGATGATACCGATGCTCCCGTTGAGTACTACAACCTGCAGGGCGTCCGTGTAGCTGCCGAGAACCTCAGTACAGGCATCTACATCCGCCGTCAGGGCAGCAAAGCGACAAAAGTACTGATCCGTTAAACCACGGAAAAGTAACCCTATAAAAAATGCGGAGGCCAAAACCTCCGCATTTTTTATTTCCATCTTTATTGCTTCAATATGCCACTTTCTTCTTATTATTAATTATTAAGTCATTATTATGAGGTTGTTTAATATTTTCCCCATAACATATATGCAATTATCTCTGATATTGTAGCGACCAAAAATCACACCGCATGCAAATCACAATCAGATAATACAGAGATATTTCCCTGTGCGCTTCACATATTCCGATGATGTCATTAAAAAAGGAAGCAGAGCAATAGCCCTACTTCCCTGCTGTCTTAATCCGTAGAATTTACGGTATTACCAAAGAGCCAATTTAACGCCTCCCTCTACTTCCAAATTTACACGCATCCCCATAGCTTTGAACGCACGTGCGACGGTTGAGAGATTGAACGTGTGGCCGCTCTCGATACGCGATATTTGAGCTTTCTTTACTCCCATGAGTTCGCCGAGTTCTTCCTGGGTCATGTTCTTTTCTTTCCGGGCTTGTTTTATAGCCTCCCCGATGTGGTATGCGCGGATTTCCTCTTTCACCGCTGCCTCAAAAGCATCACGGCGCGGAGTTCCAACAGTTCCGAGATACTTGTCTTCAAGTTCCTCAATGGTGGTATATTCCATTTGTGCCATAGCTTATTTATTTTTGTTGTTGAACCATTCTTTGCGGATTGCTTTTGCTTTGTCTTTTTCTCGCTGAGGTGTCTTTTGGGTTTTCTTTATGAGGCCGTGCGTAGCGATTACGAGGGTTTCACCGTCATTATCCCAAAAGGCAAACAAACGGTACGCCATGCCTTGCCAAGATGTGCGAAACTCCCAAATCTCGCCGTCCAATTTCTTGAACAGGTCTTTGTCCTGCACACCGAAGCGGACTTTGCGAATGTTGTAAAGCACTTTCTCCCTGACCTTATCGGGGAGAGCGTCGAGAAATTCCCGAGCCTCTTTGAGAGTGATGAGCTTGAAAAGCGGTTTATCCATTTCATTCTTAATTACTCTGCAAAGTTAATCAAAAGTTTACAAAATACGAAACATTTAGAGTGCTATTTTTGTTTGGTGGGGCATTTACTAATTTGGCACAGCGTTATACTTCCGGCACAGAACTTATTCCCGTAAAGTGTCTTATCCAGAGGCAATATTCAGAATTTTGTCTGGTCAGGAGCGGTGCCATATTGCCACCACCACTGGGTGCGTGCCGGATTCAACGTCCAGCCACTATAACTCTGCATTCCCGGATATGGAACAGAACGGTATGGGATAGCGTAATTAGACAACGCCCTGCATTCAGTGCCTTGCCTGAATGAAGTAGGATCGGACGTACTTACGATTGTCGCGATTCTCTCCCAGGATAGTATCTTGGTGTTCATATTGTATTCCATGTTATAAACACCGACAGGAAGCGCTATGTATGAATTGGTGAAACCACGCGAATATGAGCCTATAGAGCCTTTCACCGCACCAAGATAATCCCAGGCTTTCATGAAATCATTCACGCCATGACGACCGGAAACACACAGACGCGACTCAAATTCATCCCAAGGATATTTATCCTTATGTCCATATGATCCATGCAATGTCGATGAATACATTATGAAAGAACCCATAGAGCACCAGTTGGCGTCAGCAAACCAGTGGCTGTTGTTGTTTTTCTCAAAAGGCGCAAACTGACATATATTCACCATCGCCTTATAGATACCGTTTCCATCGTGAGACAGATAATGACACCGGAAAGAGCGGATATTGTCGAATGTGCCGCGCGGACCCACAATTTCATCGGTATTGCCCCAGCGATCCCACAGATCGTGACCTTTAAGGGGCTGTACACACAGTTGCGGGAATCCCTCAACAGAACCGCCGATGGGCAGTCGTGACGGATAGCGCACCCGGCTGTGTGAGCCATCGGCCACATTGAACACAATCTTTCCGCTGCCTTTGCCGGCCTTGGGATAGACAAACGGGCCGGATGTAGCCTTGTCAGGAATAACGCGCATGGTGAGTTCACCGCCCATCATCTCCCATCCTGAGCCGCAGCGTTGCATCTCGTTGCGTCGCCAGTCTGTCGCTTCCCAGTCGCCAGGCGATGTACCGACTTCCTCACCGCATTCCTTGATCATATGTGCCATGAACTGCTCGCGATGCCAGTTGCTTTCACGCTCATAGTACTCATACGTCTCGTTGCGGCATATGAAGAAGTTGAAACGGATATCCTTGCCGCTGTAGAACACATTTCCGCCTCCATGACGGCGGCTGAGCACATTGAAGCGCGTACGGTGTCCGTAATATCTGCGGTCATTGTTGTTCCATGCGGCTTCTTCGTCTTCCGGAACAGGGTTGTCAAACCACAGTGCCGTGCGCGTGCGGTAATAATTGCCTGAGGGATCCTCGACAAGTTCAAAGAAATGCTTGGTATTGGCGTCCGCCCGGCCCTCGAAGTATGGCAGCGGCCATGCCGAATCCCAGTTGGTGTCCAGATTGCTGTAACCTGCGCCCGTCTGACGGATGTTGTTGTAACCTTCCACAAAGATTGATGGCTCCTGAATGTCTATGACGGTTATGGTTCCTGCAGCAAGCCAAATGTCAGGGAATGTATACTCATAGGTGCCCATGTTTCCCGCCTGATCACGGTAGTACATGATCATCTTGCCGCCGCCTATGTTCTGCGGGATGAGCATATATGTCTGCTCCTGGCTGAACATGTCATTGTATGTATGCTCCTCCCATTTGAAATTCTCAAAGTTGTTGTAGCCGGGATCGGACGAGCCACCCTCATACGCCGACCATGCCCAGTAGCCTGTCTCGCGCGTGGGTGTGCTCCATTGGCCCGTGGCAGGGTCATAGACGCCGCTTCGGTAAGGGAACAGAAAGTCAAAGCGGTTGAGGACACGGCCAAGATTGTTGCCGTTCTCGTCCTTTCCCCACCCCGGACGCGTGGCAAGGCGCACGCGCAGACCGGCCATTATGTGTTTATAGGTGAGCGGTGCGCACTCGCTGCCTCCGTTGGCAGGGAGCGACGCCTGCTGGACATCGCCCTCGGCAACCATTATGTCCTGCTGCTCGCAGCCAAAGTTGGGGGCTGTGTAGTGCAGGCGCACGCGGTTGCCGTCATTTGAGCAGGTGAGGCCTGAGGCAGGTGTCCATGAGTAGAACCGCACATTTCCGCCCTGCGGCCAATAGTATTTTGTTGCTGACCGCCAGGGCTGACCGGGATCGCCACTGTTGCTGGCCGTGAAAGCCATGTCATGAAAAATTGTGCGTCCGTTGCCGGGCTGCCATGCCCCGGTGTATGAATAAGCCGTGGTGCGCAGTCCCTGCGAGGCATACCGGCTCATGAACTCGGCGCGTCCCGTGGCATCATTATTGATGGGTTTGGCACGGCTCATGTACATGTCACCATCATGGCACTCAGTGTGTGCGGGCACTGACGTGGCCGTGAACATGAAACCTGTTTTCTCATCAACCCATTTCACTGCTTCAGCACGGTTCTCGGCTACAAGACTGCGTGTCGCAGCGGGGGTGTATTCATGAAAGCCGTCAGGAGCGGCACTGAGCACTATGCTGCCGTCGCCAACGTAAATATCCTCAGGGTTAACAGGTTTGCCTGAAGGATCAACGGGTGTGTCCTCAGCACATGATATCATTGCCGCCGCCAATAGGCTGAGCACGGGTGTGTAAATATATGTTTTCATTGTCATTTGCAATATCCGTTATTCATATTCATTGCCGGGCATCGGCAGAATCCAATGTGACTTGGCTGTGCCCCAGTTCTCTATGGTCTGTACCTTGATGCTGATAGGCACTCCTATATATGAGCCACCCGTGGTGAAGCCCATGTTGTCACCGTTGTTGCCGAAGCGTATATAGATATTGTACAGTTTGTTGGGATACCATGTCCAGCCATCATAGGGAGTGAGCGGAATGACAATCTTTGAATGTCCCAGACCGGTGGCATCGTTGGTGATGTCAGTGCCGTAGTTTGTCTCGGTGATGCGCGTGGACAGCACCATGGCGGCGCGCCAGTCACCCGTATAGGGATTTCCCGGCTGCCACAGGTATAATGTCTGCGGCATCAGGAAAACAGTGTTGGCGCCGGTCAGGAGACTGACAACGGTGGGATTGGCTGAGGCTGCGCCTTTTGGTGAGCAGGTCTGGAATCCATCCTGCCAATGATCGGAATCAATAGCCGGTGCAGTGAAATTGCGCCGTTCGTCCACTACCGACCACAACCCCATGTTGTGGCCGTCAGTGGACGAATGAACATCCCCGCCTTTGGATGATCCTGAGGCAGGCATTGTAAAATCGCCCTTGTAAAGCAGATTATTGAACTCAACTGAGCGCACCCCTATGGAATAGTGCTCGGAGTAATTCTCTATATATACACGCACGGCGCAAAGTGCATGGCAGAATTCAAGGTTGACAGTCCCGGAGGCTGTGTTCCACCATTGGTCTCGCGCGGAGGCATAGACAAAATCAGTTGTCGGCACATCCGGAACGCTGAATCCTTTCACCTTGACAGTTCCGTCAGCCTCACGCACGGGAGTGTAACCACCCTCCGATGGAGCGGTGGCATAGAAGTGTAAGGCACCTCCGGTCTTAGGCCAGTATTGCGTGGCGGTCTCCCACCAGCATCCCTGTGCACCGGCGCCGGTGTTGCGTCCCACTGTGGCATTGTCTATGTACAGATCCGAGCTGTTGCCATAAAAGGCAAAGCAACGGAATCGGCTGAGATTCGAGCCGGTAACCTCGGCGCGTCCCATTGGCTGAAGCACCGGAGCTTCAGGTGCTGTCACTGCAAAAGAGATCTCCTTGTCACCGGACACAGGAACGTCATTGCCGTCGGTGCAGCCGACGGCAATCATGGCCATGATTGCCGCAGCGTATTTCATCATTTTTTTATGATTCATGGATGATAGGATTTATGCTGTTAATGAGAGGGACACTGAAAGGTTTGCACTGCCGGCTTGCTTGTGTGCAACTACTCCCACCGGGCAGTGCTGCTGTTGTAATTGGCAAATCTGCCTGCCGAAAGGAGATATGGCGTATATGAACTGAATTTACGGGAAAGTTTTCCCTCGTTTCCTGACAAGGCACGCAAGCGTTCAATTCTGAGCTGCTTGGTTGACATGTCATACTCAACTCTGTACCACCCCACCGGAAGGCGGAAGTAGCTGGGTGCATACATTCTCGATACATTCTCGATTGTGACGGAACTGCCGACAGCTGTCAGATGGTTTCCTCCCTCCCAGCTTATATTGCCCCTGCATCCCAAGCGTGACTCATATTCCTCATGATAGGCCTTGTGTCCGCGCGAGCCATGCAGTGTAGACTCAAATATTATCAATGATCCGTAATGTTGCCAGCCATTGGGGATGTCATAACGGTTCTGTTTCTCATTGTATGGGCAGAACTGTGTCACTGCGACATCGGCCGTATATTTGCCGGGCGTGGAGCCGCCGGGATGATACATCCAGTGATCGCGGAAACTTCTGTAATTGGTAGATGACTCTCCGCCGTCAGGACTGAGTTCAATATATGCCAGTCCGTGGACTGAACCGTTAAGAGGGAGGCGGTCAGGGAAAATCATGTCAGGAGTGCCGTCGGCTTTCTTTATGGGCGTGAATGTTATCTTTCGGGTCCGGAAATTCACACGTACCTTCATTTTTCCACCCAGGCACTGCCAGGGAGCCGCCGAACCGTTCCATTCCACATTAACGATGTTAGCGAGACTGCCGGCATGGGTATACCACCCGTCGTTATATTTTTTTGTAAAAAGTTCCTCGCGCGTTGAGAACATGCCGTTATCGCATTCCCGGAACGAATATTCTTCCTGAGCGGGGCCTATGAAATAGTCAAACCTGAGGTCCTGAGCCACAAGAAACTGCCACACATCTTTATTGTGACGTTTGGTGACTATGCTCAGGTTGGTGCGATGTCCCCAGCGCCAACGGTGATTGTTGACATACGCATTGTCATCATTGCTGCTGACAGCATATGAAATATCTCCCGAGCCCTCAAAGATATAGTCATCAACCATGCGCAGATTGAATTTCCATGTTGTCGCAATGTTATCAGACTGTGACGAGTCTGTGTATTCCTCCACATAGTATCCGTCTTCGGCAAGTTTGAGAGTTGTCATTGTGCCGGCTTTGAACTCGGTTCCGGCAGGAATCTTGAAGGTGACATTGATGCCGTCAGTGCCGAATACCACAATCTCCACATCTTTCTCAAGTTTCTGGGGAATGACCATAAACGTCTGGTCACCACGCATAATGTCATTGAACACATGCTGAGTGAGATTGACATGGTTGAAATTACGGCGTCCGTTGTCACCGGTGTTTCCTTCCTCGGATGACCACAGGTTGGTCTCGGCATTGTCTGCCGCAACCGTCCATGTGTCATTGGCCATGCTGTATGTTGCCTTGGTGACGGGCCAGCCGTTTATGTCAAGACGGTTGACGTTGCCACGGTCAATACGCGGGGCGAACTTTATGCGTATGCCGGCCATGATGTGCCTGTATCTCAGCACCGGATCATTGCCGTCAAGGGTATGGTAGTCATTGAGGTCAATCGTTGAATGGTGCACACATATATCCGGACTCTCACATGCCCAATGGGTTGTTGTAACGTTTATGAGCACGTCATTGTCAGTCTCGGTGATGGAGAATTTGTCACCATACGCCTCATAGTCGTTGAAATTTACCGGAGGTGTCCAGCTGAACAGCTCTATTGAGCCGCCATGCGGCCATTGATAGCGTTGGTTCTCCGGAGAGCGCCATGTGCCGTCATTTTCACGTATGAACGGCAGGTTGCCGAAAAATTTCTGTTTGTTCCCTTGTGGATCAGTCACATATGCCGACATACGCATCCCGACAGATCCGTACCTGTCAAGACCGTATGGCGCGCCCACAGATGCTCCGCGGCTTTCAAGACGCTCAGGCATAGGCTCGGTCTCTATTATGACCTGTTTGCCGTCCGCCTGGGCGTGGCGCACAGTGTCAGGCTGCTCCGAACGCGAGGGCGTCCCGTTCAGTGCCGACAGGGCAGGCACAAAGGCTATCTCGCCATGCAGGTACCCGTTGCCGGATCCATTTCCTCCGGGCTCGTCGACATCGGAGCATCCGCAGAACATGAATGTCATGGCTATTGCCGCCACAATATTTTTATATTTTCCGTATATTGTCATCTATATGATGATGTTGTCTGTTACTGATATATTATTATGTCCTTATACTCCCAGTCTTCCACAATCACTCCGACTTCAATGTTGTTGAACACGGGATGTCCGTCAACGGTCCAGCCCATATTGTTGCCGTTACCGCCAAAGGTGACATAGTACCGGTACTTCTTGCCGGGCTGCCAGGTGAAATCAGACCCGTCGGCGTTTGGGTTGAGGGGAACAACCAGCCAGTTGCCAATGTCCTTGTAGTCATCCACGATGCTGACACCTGTGCGGCTGTCGCGGACGCGTCCCATCAGTATCAGGCACGGTTTGTAGCCGGCGTTCTCAGGCAGGGAGGTGTCATATTGCTGACCGCTGTTAAACTCATCGGTGTTGCACTTGTCTGCAGTTGTCCAGCGTTTGAGGGTCTGCGGCAACAGGAAGAGAGCGTGATCATCGGCAAGCACCTTGACCGGAGCGGGCTCGCTGCTGAAGTCTGTGCGGTGGGGCGCCTTGGCAAAGAAGATCGTTGAGCCGTTTATAACCTCTGAGTCTCCCGAGCCAAGCCAGGAGGTGTTGAATTTCTTGACCAGAGGATTATAGTTTGTCCAGTGGCCCTGGTTTGATGCGGATGTGGAGCCGTTCTCGGGGAAAATGAAATCGGCCTTGTACTTGAGTGACAGGAAATCGGCACCGTGGAAATCGACATCCAGATATGGATGATAATTTATCATATATATTTCTATGCAGCTCAGGGCGTGGCGGAAATCAAGATTTACCGAACCTCCTGAGGTTGTTGCCCGCTGGTCACGCGCCATGGCGTAGATGACATCGGACAGCGGCGGATTGTTGGCCTCGAAATCGCGCAGAAGCACGCGGTTGTTCTCAACGGTGAGGTTGAACTCACTGGTCTGTCCGGTGAGGGTGTTCTGTGTGTCACCGGTGCGATAGTCATAAGGCGCGAAAGCATAGAAATGCAAGGGGTCATCCTTGGGCCAGTAGTGGGTGTTCTCTGACCATGTGCATACTCCGTTGGCGGGATTGCGGCTCACAAGGGCGTTGTCCATGAAACGCTCGTTGCCGTAGAAAGCAAAGCAACGGAACTGAGTGAGAGCGTTGTCGGCATTGTCAGTGAACTCACCTATCCAACCGGCGCGGGAGTTATGCGCGGTCCCCCCGAATGAACCTTCCGTAACCGTGGCAACCGTGGTGGTGAGACGAATAGGCACACCCCCGTCCTCAACCGGCGGCTCGGCGCCATCATCGGCGCATGAGGTGACAGCCATTGCCAACGCTAACACCGGCAAGGCTGCAAGGATATGTCTATATCTTGAAAATATGGTCATGATTGGCTGATAATGATACTGTTAAAATCAGTCTTTTACAGGTGGGACAATTGTGCCGCCGTCAACAAAGGGATTGACATTGAAAGGCACGGGCAGAATCTCTACATTCACGATTGTCTCCTTTATGTGGAATATATACACATAATGTGTGTTCTGCTTCCATGTCACGGCAGGAACGTCAGCATACCCATAAAGGGTGGTCCCGTCAGGATTTCCGTGGATAATAGTGCCGTTTTTGTCTATGACGGAGTAGTTGAGGGCCAGACGTGGCTGTGAAACTGTGCCCACGGCATTTGTGTAGGGCATTGTCTGGGGCATGAGCATCATCTCGTAGACATTACCGTTGAGGGTAATGGCGCGTGGGTTGCCTGTGTTGTTGTCTGTCATAGAGAAATCAAGGCTCTCGTAGGTGGAGAAGTTGGTGCGTGAGTCATAGTTCACCGCCCATGAGCCGTATGACGGGTCGCTGACAGGCAGCCCGGCGGAAGTTGTCTTGCCCGATGCCGGAGTGTAGACGCCGCTCCCGGCAAGGTTGTCAATTGCTATCTGGCTGACGCGCACAGTGACGTTGCCGGTGGGATTCTCGTTGACAATGGCAAATGAGACGCGGCACAGCATATGGCGGAAGTTGAGGGGAACAGGACCGTCATGCAGAGTGCGGCCTATTGTGGAGGCGAACAGAGGATCGGCGCGCGGGCCTATGTTGTCGCTGTTGCCGTTCTTGACTGTGTAGGATATTCTGACGGGGCATCCCCATTTCATGCCACCTGAGCCGTCACGCTCGCCGAATGTCATGTTGCCTTTGCCAAGAGGGCTGTATATGTTGGTGGCATCAGTGTTCTCAAGATTGCCCGAGAATGCATAGACATCCAGACCTGACCACGGCCAGTAGTATGTGCGCAGGTTGGAGCTGTAGCCGTCGTGAGTGCGCCATATGCCACTGCCGTCACGTGTCACCATGCAGTCCATGTAGCGTGTGGGACCCGTATAGGCCAGCACGGAGATCTGGTCAAGATTGGCAGTGTTGTGTGAACGTGCCTCCTGCCCTTTGTCGGCCTCAACGGTCAGCGAAAACGGAACTTCCGAACAGTCAGGCGCAGGGGGCGCAGGCGCATCAGTGTCCGAGCAGGCTGTCATTGCCGCCACGGCGGTGACTGCCAACCCTCGCGCTATGTATTTTCTTATATCTGTCATTGTGTTCATCATAAGTTTTATCTTTCCTTTGCAGAGAGTCAGTTGGCGGGTATGTACCAGTTCTCTACGTCAAACGGCGCTACTGTAGCCGTAAGACTTATGGGTACAAGGACGGGATTGCCCTCGGAGTCCCAACCGGCGCCTTCGCCAAACACAATCTGGTAATTGTAGCTGCGTGACGGCAGCCATGCGTAAGTCTCCTGACCTGCGGGCGTGAGCGGCAGCACCACACCGTTCAGACGCTCATAGTCAGTGCAGTAGACATTTCCGCTCCAATGTGCCTGATTGCTCTCGTTGTCATAGTTGCGGCTTTCCCAGAGAATGCGCCCGGTGTTCTTGTTCTTTATGACGCAGTTGATCATCAGATATGCCGGCAGATCATTTGTGTATGTAAACGTGAAGGGTTGTGAATAGTCCTGACTTGTGGCCTGAGCGGTGAGCGCACGGTGAGAGGCATTGGCATGATTCCAGCGGGCCACGTGCTGCGGGATGACCAGGAAATAATAGTCTCCACCGGGATTTGACTCGGCATATCTGGCGTCAGTGACACCGTCGAGAGTTATGGTTTTCATGCCCCAGCGCACGTCCTGCTTTGCCTTGAATGTGTGGCCGAACCACATGTCACCAAGATTGGCGGCGGTGACATTGTCATGCGCGGCAGGAAGGTCACCGGATATTGAGGAGCCTTTGAAGTAAATGTCGCGGGCGCCGGATATGCTGAGGTTTGCACGACGGTATACATTTCCGACATATACATCCCTGACTTCCACCACAAGATCCGGGTTGGTGTTGCGGAAACTGAAAGTCAGTTTGGACATGGCATGGTTGAACGTAAGGTTTACGGGCCTGTTCCAATCAGTGGCCTGACGTTGTTCTCTCTTGAATGTCCATATCAGATCTATGGGATGTTCACACCATGTGGTGAAATATGACAGACGGTTCTCATGTCCGTCATCGGCCCAGGTGATGCGTGGGATGCCCTCATTGAGGCGACATCCGTTGAAACCGGCAGCTCCATAGAAATCAATGATGTCAGTGTTCCAGTACTCTGATGTGCGGGTAAAGTCATCAATTGTGAACTGTTTGTTGCCCACAGCATCGGGTTTCACCGGCGAGAGCGTAGCCGGATGCCATCCGTCGGTATATTTCACAAGCCATCCTGAAGGCAGCTGCCCCCATGCGTTGTTGGAGTAGCGGTGCATCTGCAGCTCAAAAAGCCCCGTGATGGAGGCAAAATTGTCCTGATTGTGGATGTACCTGTCTGAATGCACATAGCCCAGGCAACGCGACTTGTCAGTGTCGGCATTGACTGCTATGGAAAAGGTCAGGCCTCCGTTTGCGTCATCGGCGGGCAACTTCGGAGCATCGGCCGTGGAACAGCCTGTTGTGGAGAGAAGCGCCGCAAGAACGGCGCCGACAAGAATTGCTGTTTTTGAACCGTTTATATTCATTTGTCGGTGATTGGTTTGTTTCATGTTGCCGTCAATGTGATGCTGCGACGGTCTTTTTCTTGTGACCGTGAGGGGAACATTAAACCCCTCACGGCCTGTATTAAGGGAAATAATATTAGGATCTATTATTTCTTCTGGTTCATGTCAACATCAATGGGATCCTGAGTCTGGAACTCATCAACGGTAACTGTGAATTCAACCGGAACAAGAACGGGTTCGGGATCTGTGCCGGGAGTCCAACCTGCACCATTACCGAATTTGAGGGTGTAGATATATTTCTTACCCTGCATCCATTTGCCGTCGGGAGCTGTGAGAGGGATAGCAACCTGTGCGAAACCGCCTTCAACGTTCTTGGCCGGCCAGAGCTGTGCGCCGGTTTCGTCAACAACCTGACAGTTGATGAGGATGTATGCGCCGCAGCTTTCAGCCTCTGTGCTGGTGAAATCCCAGGGAGTGATTGCCTGAGGCATAACCATCAGACCGCCGTCGGTGGTATAAGCAGTGGCTTGTGTCTCGCCATTAAGCTCAACTAATGAACCTACAGCAGTATACTGTGTGTTGCCTTCAGGAGTGCTCCAAACGCCCCATGTACCGGTGAGCTCAGTTTCATGTTTGCCGTCACCCTGGCCGCCATTTTCGGTCTCGCTGTAGTTGGGATCGTTGGTTGACTGGGTTGCCCATGTCAGAGAAGCCTTGTTGGCAAGATTCACGATCTTGACATCGTTGACTTTGATATTGAGGGTGCTATTGGTGTTGGCAACCTGGAAGAAGATCTGTGAAAGAGCGTGGCGGAAATTGACTTTTACCTGAGGATTAGCTTTGCTCTCGCCATAGTTGGCAGCGTAGAGGAGGTCCTCGTCAGCAGCAGCGGCAACGGTGTAGTCATTGAGTTTGAGAGAGCCACCGGCCTCAGCGCTGGCAGCAACTGTTCCGCTCTGAGGAGTGCAGGGGCTGATTGACAGGAAATTCACTGTGCCGCCGTTGGGCCAGAATTTTGTGGGAGAGTATGCCCACGCATCACCCTGTTTCTTGACTTCCACGCCATTCATGAAGAAAGCACCATCATTCTCTGAAGCAACAGCATAGGTCTTGAATTCGCTGATGCTGGCAGTTGTGGTTGCCTGCGCACGGCTTGATTTGCCGGCTGTAACGCTGAAGTTAACCTCGTTGCCTTTGTTGAGGTCAACGGTCTCGTCACTGGAGCATGAAGGAAGTGCTACAACAGCGGCAGCTACAGCTGCAAAAAGAATTTTTTTCATAAAATAAATTTTTGTTAATAAAAATGTGATAATTATAAATGTATATTTTGTAATCCCTTATAATATAATCTTTTATCTACTGTGT
>JAUNPQ010000023.1:12765-31634 GCA_030536615.1 Bacteroidales bacterium
CCGTCACCATCGGGAGGAATGACTGTGGGCAGTTCCAGACGGTCAACCACAAGGTGGACATAGTGACGGTCAGGCGCGGCATGCACCTGGTCTGTAACGTCCATAGAGTAGCACCAGCCTTTGGGCTCGCCTTTCATCCAGACATAAAGCAGCAGATGGTGAGGCTCGTCGTTGAGTTCATGATGTCCCCAGGTGATGAAATTGCCGACTATGCTCCGCCCTTGCGGATTCGGACTTGCAGCAAATGGGATGGTGACAGGCTCGCGGCCCAGTTCCTCACTGCCGAATGACAATTGGGGAGACATGCCCGAGAGCGATGCCGACATCTGCAGCACATTGTCAAGGTTGGTGACATTGCGTATCTCGTAGTCATAATAGCATGTGAGCAGGTGCGGATAGAGCGTTATGACGTGCTCGGTGCTGGTTATGGGCTTCGCGATGTCCATGTCCTCATCGGGATTGAAAGGATAGTGCAGATAGGTGACACCTGTCTCAGTGATCTCTACATCGACCACTGAACAGCCCCACATCACATCAGGAGTGATGACTATACGCTGGTTCTCGGCACCGGGTGCCATTGGCGCGCGTGTGCCGGTGTTGCCGTAGATAGGCTCCAGGGCCGACCCCTCGCGGGTGAAACCCATATGGCCGTCAAAGTCATCCAGGCCGTTGAAAAGCACGGCCTCGGTGTCGTGGTTATAGGTGATGACGCGATAGCGCCCGGGGAGTATGCCTTCAAGCATTCCGCCGGCTCTGCCCAGATTGAAGCGGTAGTAGCTGCCAAGTGCAGGGGGTGTCTCGGTGTCCTCATCTCCACGACCCGGTTCGTCCGGGAGGGGATAGAAGAATACAGACATACCCTCCGGATTTGCAGTCGGAGCATCGCGCCAGTCAAAGATCAGGCGCAAGGTCTGTGCATGGGGATGGTGGAAGCAGAGTTCCTTATGGTCACAGGCGCCAAAAAGAAGTGTCATGGCGAAAATGCCTGCGCAGAGAACTGTGCGGCTGATGTAACGATGCAACCGGTTTACGGTATGCTTCTTGTCAAGGCTCATCATAGTCCGTCACCTCCTTTCTGCTTTTTGGCGTTGTAGTTGCCGCAGCCAATGAGCCACACCAGTGAGATCTCGGCCTTTGTCGGGCCAAAGAAGTGGCGTGTCTTGGTGGCCTGCCACACATAGCAGTTATCAACGGGCTTGTATTCATAATATGTGCCTGTCATATAGCCCAGACCAAGTGAGAAGTCAATGTTGAGACGGCGTCCAACGGGCAGTGAATAGCCGTACTCAAGACCCACGCCCCAGTGCATCTTGTCCCAGAGGTCTCCGCCGGGCTTTCCGCCCATCTGGCCTTTGCCTCCGAATTCAAAGTCATAGGTGCATATCTGTCCGTAAACGCCAAGGTGGTGTCCCTGAAGCGGTTTCTCGGATGCCTTCTGACCCAGCCAGCGGCGCACATTCAGTTCGCCTCCATAGGCACGCCAGTAGCGGTGATGGCGGTCTGTCTTCCACCATCCGTATGTCCAGTTGGCTCCTATGCTCCAGTTGCGTCCCAGATAGAACTCGGCGCCAACCGTGGGCAGCAGAGCGGCATCATAGAGCATGTTGGTGCGCAGATCCATGTAAAATGGCTTGCAGACATCTTCAACGGCCACTTCCTCAACAACCTCCTCAACAACTTCTTCCGGCTCGGGTTCCGGCTCCACCTCAGGTTCGGGCTGGGGCTCAACCACAGGCGGTTCCGGTTCGGGAACAACTTCCTGACGCGGCACAACACGGTAGGTGATGCGCATGGATGCCGCACGAAGCTTGGGGAAGATGTTTTTCAACAGATACATGTACGGACGTCCGCCACAGAGTTTCTGCAGTTTCAATACCGGTGACACCACAGGCGGATTGTTGTCAACAATACGGTGCAGCAGTTTGAGCACTTCCTGACGGTGCGGCACATTCATGTCGGCCTCAACCTCTGAGAGCAGCCCGTGCCAGTCGCGCCCCAGATATGTGAAGGTACGCAACGAGTCAGGCAGCGAACGGTATTCCTCAAGTTTGCGGAACAGACGGTCGGCACGTCCCCGGGAGAGTTTCTCATTGATACGCACGGAGCCTTCAGGCGATGCGCCTCCCACAAACTCGACGCTGTGCCATGTCAGCAGGGAGTCACAGCCATCATCGGCCAGACGGTCAATGATGCCGCGTATAGCCTCGGCATTCCCGGACAGGGCCGGGTCAAAGCCTGTGCGTCCGCAATGGAAATGAATCTTCACCGAATCAGTGACAAAGCGCTGTGCCACAAGGGGCATTGTAAACAGCACTGCCATAATTGCGGCAAGGATGGTCTTTTTCATTGATATATGTTGGTTTACTATGTGTTCAGGGCGCGTACGCGCCAATTACCTGGTTTACGGGACAGCGAAAAGAACCCACTATCCACGGGACTACGGCACAAGTCGGAATTACCATGACCCCAGATCAGTCTGATTTTTCCACATACGTTACGACAAACCTATCATGCTGCAATAGAGGCTGCTGCATGATATGCTGCAAAACCATATCTCTATGTTGGAACCGTAAAAGCGAATGAGGAGCACACGTGCCCCGCGTTTTATGTCGGTTTCCTGACTGTCGCGGAAAAAATTCAACAGGTCTTCTGAAAGTCAAAGGTCATAGAGGCATAATTACCGGTTAGAAATACCGATTTTTACCATGTCCAAACGCAAAGGTAATCCTTTTAATGATGCCATCCAAAAGGGCCAATCATACCATTTGTTAAATCACATTAAAATGGGGGGGGTAAAATATTGGTTTTTACTGCATTAAGCTCAAATATTAAAAATACAAAACATAAATATTTAACATTTAAGGCCATCCTTTACTTCCTACTTTCCTACACGGATGTTTTCAGGCATAATTCAGGCTCAAATTCAGGAAAACACCTCAAAAAACCGGAAAAACAGACATTGCGAATGTTTTTACAACCGGCCATGACGCTTATAAAATTATTTTTATTAATTTTGGGGCAAAGAATATATTCGCCATGAAAAATATTGTTGTACCCAACGGATCCGCACATCGCCTGCCGTTCTATCTGGCGCTGGAGGAATGGGTGGCATACAATCTGCCGCCTGAAGACTACTTCTTTACCTGGATTGTGGCGCCGACCGTCATAGCCGGACGCAATCAGGACATAGAAAAAGAGGTGGATATCACCTATTGCCGCAGCAAAGGCATAGACATATGCCGCAGGCGCAGCGGAGGCGGATGTGTGTTTGCCGACACAAGCAATATAATGGTGAGTTTCATCACCCCTGACACGGATGTGCGCACAACATTCTCAGCCTACACCGGGCGTGTGGCCGCACAACTGCGTGCCATGGGCATAGACGCCGAAGCATCCGGGCGCAATGACATAACCGTGGGCGGCCGTAAAATCTCAGGCAACGCTTTCTATCACGTGCCGGGCCGCAGCATTGTTCACGGCACCATGCTCTATGACACAGACATGGAGCTGATGATGAACGCCATAACACCATCGCGCGCAAAACTTGAGAGCAAAAAGGTGCAGTCAGTGCAGAGCCATATAGTGACTGCCCGTGAGCTGATGCCTGGAATGTCGTTTCAGGAATTCCACAGCAGCCTGGTTGCCGGTCTGGCTGACAGCACCTACGCCCTCTCCGAAGCGGACATAATGGCCGTGCGGGAAATTGAGCAGAACTATTACCGTCCCGAATGGCTCTACGGACGCAAAGCAGCCTCAGACAACGGCACATACATCACCAAGACTTTCACCGGGCGCATAGACGGTGTGGGCGAACTGGTGGTGACACTGACAACAGACCATGATGACCGCATACGCGGAGTTGATCTGAAAGGAGACTTCTTTCTGCTCAGCGATCTTGACAGCGGCCTGCTCAAAACTCTTGAGGGGGTGAAGCTGACATACGGCGCACTCTCAAAAGCCCTTGAGGGTACAGACACCGGAAAGGTGATAGCCGGCATGACCAACAGCGCGTTCATTAACCTGATTACAAATACCATTGATTAACAAGCATAAAACTTATGGAACAGAATCCAAAAACAACCTGTCTTCACGATGACCACATCAGCCTGGGAGCCACAATGAGCCCCTTTGCAGGCTTTGACATGCCCATTGAATACAAGGGCATAGTGGAAGAGCACAACGCCGTGCGCAACAGCGTGGGCGTGTTTGATGTCAGCCATATGGGCGAGGTACTCATAAGCGGTCTGCAGGCTCAGGAATTCGTAAACCACATATTCACCAACGATGTACGCCCGCTGGCCGATGGAGCGATTCTCTACGGGATGATGCTCTACGAGAACGGCGGCACGGTCGATGACCTGCTTGTATACCGCCGCAAGGCCGATGAATATTTTCTGGTGATAAACGCCGGGAACATAGACAAGGATGTGGAATGGATAAAGGCCTGTGCAGCCGGCTATGATGTGAAGGTGGACCATCTCAGCGACAGCTACGGAGAACTTGCCGTGCAGGGTCCGGATGCCGAAAAGACGCTTCGCGATGTGCTTGGCATAGACGCATCAGCCCTTGGCTTCTACACCTTTGCGGACATGAAGCATGACGGCGAGGACATCATAGTGAGCCGCACCGGATATACCGGCGAGGATGGCTTTGAGATTTATGCATCTCCTGAACTGACCGTGCGCCTGTGGCGTCGCCTCATGGATGCCGGCGTGCAGCCATGCGGACTGGGATGCCGCGACACCCTGCGTTTCGAGGCCGGGCTACCCCTTTACGGCGATGAGCTCACCGCCGATATAACCCCTGTTGAAGCGACTCTGAGCATGTTCTGCAAGCTTGACAAGGATGAGTTCATAGGCAAAGAGGCTGTGGCACGCCAGAAAGCCGAAGGCGTGACACGCAAGAGCGTGGGCCTGGAGATTCAAGGGCCGGCAATAGCACGTCACGGATATGAGGTGCTTGACCCCGAAGGAAATACCGTCGGGACAGTGACAACGGGATATCGCTCAATAACCCTCGGCAAGAATCTGGCCATGGCCATGGTAAACACTCCCTTTGCCAAGACCGGCACACCGCTGCAGGTGCGCGTGCGCCGCAAAGTGTTCCCCGCCGTTGTGGTGAAAAAACGCTTCTACACCCCCAACTATAAGAAATAATTTATTAACCATCAAAACACTATACAATTATGATCAAATATCTTCCGTCACATGAATATGCCCGCATCGAAGGGCAGGAGGCTTATATCGGCATCTCTCCTTATGCAGCCAAACAACTTGGAAACGTTGTCTATGTTGACATGCCCGAGGTTGATGACGAGCTTGAAAAAGGAGAGGAATTCGGCGCTATCGAGAGTGTGAAAGCCGCAAGTGACCTGTTCGCACCCCTGAACGGGACAGTGCTTGAGATCAACGAGGCCCTCAATGACAACCCTCGTCTGGTGAGCGATGACCCCCTCAAGAACTGGATCATAAAAATCTCGATCTCAGACCCGCGTCAGGTTGACGAACTCCTTGACCAGGAAGCCTATGACGCCCTCTGCGCCAACGAACAGCATTGAGAACACCATGAGCAGCCACAGATATCTTCCACACACACGCCGCGACATCGACCTGATGCTGGAGCGCTGCAAAGCCACCACTGTCGATGATCTTTTTGCGGATATCCCTGATGAACTGCGCCTGAAAAAGGCCTATGACCTCCCCGGTGAGCTGAGCGAGCCGGAGGTGCGCGCCTACTTCCGCTCACTCTCCGCGGAAAACAGCCCGCTGGTGTGCTTTGCCGGAGGCGGCTTTTATGACCGCTATGCGCCGGCAGTGATTCCGGCGCTCATGGCACGCTCGGAATTCCTGACGGCATACACCCCCTACCAGCCCGAGATCTCACAGGGAACATTGCAGTATATCTTTGAATACCAGTCAATGATGTGCGAACTCACGGGTCTGGACGTCAGCAACGCCTCCATGTACGACGGCACAACCGCCGTGGCCGAGGCCATGATGATGTGTGTTGCCGCCGCACGCAAGCGAAACCGCGTCCTTGTCTCGGAGACAGTATCACCCATAACCCTCGAGGTGATGAAGACATACGCACGCTATCACGGCATAACCATCAGCGTTATCCCTGCCACCAACGGCGTCACTGACCGCGCCGCCATGCAGCGGATGCTTGCCGATGGCGATGTGGCCGGAGTTGTTCTGGCATCGCCAAACTACTATGGCATACTTGAGGACTACACCGGATTTGCCGATGACATCCATGCCGCCAAAGCGCTGATGGTGATGACATCGCACGCATGCGCACTGGGCGTTGTGAAAAGCCCCGGAGAATGGGGCGCCGACATAGCCGCCGGCGAGGCACAGTCACTGGGCATGCCTCTGAACTATGGCGGTCCGTGGCTGGGATATCTCTGCACCACAAACGCACTGATGCGCAAGATGCCGGGACGCATAGTGGGCGCCACCACCGATGCAAAGGGACAGCGCGTGTTTGTGCTCACCCTCCAGGCACGTGAGCAGCACATACGCCGCGAGAAAGCCACCTCAAACATATGCTCCAATCAGGGCATCATGACACTCTATGCGTCCATGTATTGCTCAGTGATGGGTGCCGAAGGCCTGCGACGCGTGAACAACCTCAGCTATGGCGGAGCACACTCACTGGCAAAGAAGATAGAAGCCACAGGCCTTGCACGTCTCAAATATCCCGACAAACCATTCCTGAACGAGTTTGTTGTTGAATTTGACAGCTCCACTCTGGCTGATATGTTCTATGACACTGCCGTTGCCGCAAGCATTCTGCCCGGCATACGCCTCGGGGACAAGGATATGCTCATAGCGGTCACCGAAATGCGCACCCCCGATGACATTGAGGATTATATCAGTATTCTGAACGATTTTAAGGACGCCAAACTCTACGAAGAAGATGAATAAGGAATATTACGGCAAACTCATTTTCGAGCAGTCAGTGCCGGGACGCACAGGGTTCTCTTTACCCACTGACTCATACACGGCCAATCTTTCAGATCTGCCGCAGACACTTCTGCGCGGAGAGTCCCCACGGCTTCCCGAGGTTGACGAACCCTCGCTGGTGCGTCACTACACTAATCTGAGCACCAACAACTTCGGCGTGGACACAGGTTTCTATCCTCTGGGTTCATGCACCATGAAATACAACCCAAAGATCAACGATGAAATAGCCGCTGACCCCGTTGTGGCGGCACTCCATCCCTCGCAGCCCGACTACACCGTGCAGGGCGCACTCAAGGCATACCACACCCTCCAGAGCATGCTCAGCGAGATAGGCGGCATGGCCGAGTTCACACTCAATCCCTATGCCGGCGCACACGGAGAGCTGACGGGTCTGATGGTCATACACGCCTATCACGACGCCCGCTCGGACACACGCCGCAACAAGGTCATTGTCCCCGACAGCGCACACGGCACCAATCCGGCCTCCGCAAATGTTGCCGGCTACAAGATTGTGGAAGTGAAGAGTCTGCCTGACGGCACCGTTGACATTGACGATCTGCGCGGCAAACTGGATGACACAGTGGCCGCAATGATGATGACCAATCCCAACACCACGGGCATGTTTGAGAAGAACATACCCCAGATAGCAGCCATGGTCCATGAGGCCGGAGCGTTGATGTACTATGACGGCGCCAACCTCAATCCCATGCTTGGCGTGGCGCGTCCGGGTGACATGGGCTTTGACGTGATGCACATAAATCTGCACAAGACATTCTCAACCCCTCATGGCGGAGGCGGTCCGGGCTCAGGCCCTGTGGGTGTACGCGCAGGCCTTGAGGAATTCCTGCCCAATCCGCGTGTTGTCTATGACGAGGAAGCGGACCTGTACACTGTTGTCACTGACTCGCCCGATGCTCTTGGACGCATCAGCGCATGGCTTGGCAACTACACCGTCGAACTGAAAGCGCTTGCCTACATCCTCAGCCTCGGCACAGAGAACCTTGCGCTCATAGGCCCGATGGCCACCTTGAACGCGAACTACATAAAGGATTCGCTCAAGGATGACTACCTTCTGCCCATTGAAGGCCGCTGCAAACACGAGTTTGTGTTTGACGGCCTGCGCGACAAAAGCACCGGTGTCACCACCCTCAACGTTGCCAAGCGACTTCTGGACTTCGGTTTCCACGCTCCCACCATCTATTTCCCGCTGCTTTTCCATGAGTCACTCATGATAGAGCCTACGGAGACAGAGAGCCGCGAGACTCTTGACCGCTTCATCGACGTCATGAAGCGCATAGCACGTGAGGCCGCAGAAACACCTCAGACAGTCATTGACGCTCCGCACAACACCCCCGTCACACATCCCGATGACACGGAAGCCGCGCTGCATCCGGTGGTGAAATGGAGCGATCTGCAGCCCTCAGCAACCCTTTAACACATATATATATTATGATCAACGCAGATATTATTGTCATCGGCGCCGGACCAGGCGGCTATGAAGTGGCAGCCGAGCGCGCTCGCGCCGGCCACAAAGTTGTGCTTATTGACTATGCCTTCCCCGGAGGCACATGCCTGAACCGCGGGTGCATACCCACAAAATGCCTTTGCGCATCGGCTGAAGCCGCCATAAACGCCGCCGAAAGTGCCGCTTTCGGTGTTGAATGCGGACCCGTAAAAGTTGACTACGGCAAAGTTGTGGAGCGCATGGACAGCATTGTGTCAGGACTGCGCGACGATGTGCGCGCACTCATAGCACCATGTCTGTTTGTACAGGGCGCCGCGCGCATCCTCCCGGATGGCAGCGTCGGTGTGGGCGATGAGACATATTCTGCGCCAAAGGTGCTGATAGCTACCGGTTCGCAGCCTTCCGAGCTTCCCATCCCCGGCGCTGACCTGACCATCAACAGCGACGGTGTGCTTCAGCTTGAGCAGCTTCCCGCAGAGATGGTGATAATAGGCGCCGGAGTGATCGGGCTGGAATTCGCCTCGATCATGAGCGCCTTTGGCGTGCAGGTCACTGTTGTGGAATACTTCAAAGAAGTTCTGCCACCCTTTGACCGCGAAGTTGCCAAACGTCTGCGCTCCATGCTCAGCCGCCGAGGCATAAAATTCGTATTGGGAGCATCAGTAACAGCTGTAGGCAAAGATGCCGGCGGTCGCAAGACGGTGACATACACCGGCAAGAAAGGTGACGAGACCATTGCCGCCGATGAAGTGGTGATGGCCGTGGGACGTCGCCCGGTTGTTCCTCAGGGTCTTGCCGAGGCAGGCATTGAGGTTGACCGACGCGGATATATTGTAACTGATGCCAATATGCGTACCACACGTCCCGGATTCTACGCTGTGGGTGACTGCAACGGACGTCTCATGCTGGCGCATGCCGCCACCGCCCAGGCACGGGTGGCTCTGGGAGAGGATGTTGATCTGACGGCCATACCGTCGGCGGTATTCACTTTCCCGGAGGCCGCTATGGTGGGACTGACCGCTGAACAGGCCGACTCACAAGGCATTGCCTACCGTGTCAGCAAAGGACTGTTCGCCGCCAACGGCAAAGCCCGCGCCATAGGGCATGCCGACGGTATGATAAAGGTTATTTATGCCGCCGACACACGCCGTCTGTTGGGTTGTCACATAGTGGGTCCGCACGCATCTGACCTCATTCAGGAAGCTGCGGTGGCTTTGGCTGCCCGGCTCACCGTCGATGATCTGAGCACACGCATTGTGCACGGACACCCCACCCTCTCGGAGGTTATGGCTCAGGCCACGCGCGCTCGGCGTCTCTAAACCGACTGAATTCCATCTACAAAAGACCGGCTGGCAATGGTGTCAGCCGGTCTTTTCTGTAATATAATGCCGTAGTTTTAAGAAAGGGAATAATAATGCCCTCTAAATCCCCCGATTGGCACTCTCCTTGTCAAAGAAGCGGTGTGCAGTCTTTCAGCCCGTCACGTATCAGTTTGTTAACCGCAGCAGTGTCCACATTGGCCGCTGACAACGGCAGGCGATATGCGGCTGTCACCCGCGCCTCGGGAATGATGCTCTCCATCAGCGTCTCAACTGCCGGTGGAGCTGGCAGTTCATGATATCGGCTGTATGTATAGGTCAGGAAACGTGTCTGCGCGCCTATGCCCCCGCGGCGGTCAAGAAGCCATCCTCCGTCAAGAACAACCGGCACAGACTGCTCACCCACATCTCCGGGACCCGGATAGCTGACCGGAGCTGTTCCGGCGGCATTCACCGTTATGGTCACATTGTTATTGTAATCGCCGTTGGTACGATATATGACCGCACGGGGCATGTATGCGGACGGACGCCCTCCGGCAGGCGCAACGGTCTGCACAGCCTCAGCGTCACCGCCGGTCCGGGCGGCATTGTTCACTCCGTCACGGCCGCTGCCGCAACCCATGAACGTCAATACGGAAATAGCCATCAGAATTTTTTTCATACGCATATCACATTTCATCGAGAGCCGCTTTTATGGCTGCCTTATCCAGATGCTGCCCTATGAACACAAGTTTCACCATGCGGTCACCGTAGATATCGTCCCAGTCGCGTTTCAGGCCAGGATCGGCCTCCATCATCGCGGCAAGCTCATCGGCGGGAGCGGTGGCATACCAGTATCCTGCCTTGGTGAGTTTTTTCTGGGGACCTGCCTGTTCAAAAAGATAGGACATGTCGCGGTCATGGTTGAAATATAGAACACCCTTGGCGCGGATTATGTTCTGCGGCCACTGACGTGTCACAAAATAGTCGAATTTGTTCATGTCAAAGCCGTCACGACGCTGATAGACATAGGTCTGCACGCCATATTCCTCAGCCTCGCCCTCATCGTCATGGTGATGATGGTGGTGGTGATGCCCATCATGTTCATGATGATCTTCGTCATGGTGGTGATGTTCCTCATGGTGTTCATCGTCATCATCATCGTGCACATCCTCAAGCTCGCGTACCCATGTGGCTGAGGTTGCCACGCGCTCAAAGTTGAACATGCCGGTATTGAGAAGTTTGTCAAGAGGCACATCGCAATAGTTGCAGTCAATGATCTCAGCCTTTGGCTGCAATGCGCGGATTATGGCGCGTATGCGGCGTGCATCATCATCGCTCACCTCGTCAATCTTGTTGAGCAGGATGATGTTGCAGAACTCTATCTGGTCAATGACAAGACTTTCTATATTCTCCTCATCCTCAGGCAGTGCGTGCGTCAGGGCATCGCCGCAATCAAACTCGGCCTTTAGCCGCAATGCGTCCACAACGGTGCATATACAGTCAAGGCGCGGAGTGCCGCGCTGTGTGTATTTGGGATCAAGCCGTGGCATCATGCATATTGTCTGGGCAATGGGTGCCGGCTCGCATATGCCGCTGGCCTCTATGACAATATAGTCAAATGTATCCATCGCCGCCAGATCGCTCAGCTGCTCTATGAGATCCGTGCGCAGGGTGCAGCAGATGCAACCGTTCTGCAACGCCACAAGGTCATCTTGATTCTGACCGCCCACAACGCCGCCTTTCTGTATCAGCTCGGCATCAATATTCACCTCGCCAAGGTCATTGACAATGACGGCGAAGCGTATGCCGCGACGGTTGGTGAGGATGCGGTTGAGCAATGTTGTCTTTCCGCTGCCAAGATAACCTGTCAGCAGAAGCACCGGTATAGTCCTGTTCTGTTTCATGCTTATGTTTGTTTTTCCGGTTCCAAAATTACTAAAAAAGCATGAACCGCAAAAACAAAAAAATGTCCCGGCCTTTTGACAGTGCGGGACATTTTTTATATCTGATAATATTTCTATCAGCTGAGAGCGGCGCCTACACCACCCAGGATAATCCACGGAAGGAGGAGTGCCACAACTGACAGGATGAGGCCGACAATTGCCATAGCACCCTGTTTCTTAACGATACCAACGATACCGAAAACAATACCGAGGATGATGAGGATCCAGTTCAGGAAAGGAACCCAGAACAGAACTGCTGCGCAGATTCCGAGAACGAGAGCGGCAACGGCCATGCCTTTTGACTGTTTTTCAACGATAACTACGTCTGCCATAATGATTGATTTTTAATTGGTTAATAAAAAATTGGATTATATCTGTTTTTCTTTAATTATATATGTAAGTGTTCTCTCCGGGTTTTCCATCTATGGGGTGAATTCAGCGGCAAGGACGGCGTCAATGCTGTCACCAAGCATCTGCTGCTGCCGCACGTGCAGGCGTTCGCGCCGTTCGCCGTCAATCTCGGCAAGGCGATGCTGGCGGTCCACAAACCGACGGTATTCACTCTGCGAACGCACTGCGGCATCAAGGGCACCCACCGGGAATGTTGAACCACCGTGCAGGTCAACATACCCATATGTGCGCTCTTTGCGGGCAAGTATGTTCAGAACAGAATCGCCCATATATTCTATCGCGTCTTCAAGGTTGTCATCTGTCAGCACCGGCAGGGGCGCGGAGATCATTCCGGCCATGTCCACACCGTCAATGACGTTGCGGTATACCATTGCAACGGCCAGACCTTCGGAAACAGCGGTTAGACTGTCATAGAGAGCCGCCACAACAACATTGCCGCCGGCATCCTTGAGTCCGTATTTGGGAATCTCGCCGCCATCGCTGAACACAGCAAAGCGTGTATCGCCCCCGACTATGCTCTTGCGCCGCGCGCCCGCAACCTCATTGCCAAGAGTATCTATATAGGCAATCAGTCGTCCGTTCCTGACCTGTGCCACTCCGCCGGTAAACAAAGCGGCATTGTCATAGCGGCATGCAATGACAAGATTGCCGTTGCGGTCAATATATCCCCAGCGTCCGGCCTCGTCTTTCACAGCAGCACGGCCCTCACTGAAAGGCTGTAGCTCGACATAGGCGTTGACGCGCTCTGAAAAGCCGGGAGTAAGTGCTGTCAAGTTGCTGTCAGCCAGAACACGCTCTTTCTCATTGACCTTGTAAAGCACATACAATGTCGCCACACCCACAATAATCATGAAGCCGAGCAGCCACCACAGCCATGACAGACTGCGCGCACGGCCTCCACATGCCTCACAGCGTCTGACGCCGGGAGCCATATATCGTCCGCAATATCTGCATACGCGTGCTTTTCCCATAGATATAGTGCTGGTGTGTTATATTTTTCGCAAATATACAAACATTTTATGAATTATCAACCATATTTACACATCTGGCATCGATTTATGCAGAAAACGGAACACCGCCTCTTCTATGCCGCGCATGGCCACCTGCGCGCACATTGACACGGCCAGAGGCTGCGCGGGATCAGCCGTACGGAGCACATCCGCGAATCCGGCATCAAGAAGTCTCTGACGGTCAGACACCTGTCCGGCCACAGCCACCACCGGCACACCGGCACGCAGTCCGCGTGCAAGCACAGCCGCCGGTGCTTTTCCCATCAATGTCTGGGCATCAATGCGGCCTTCGCCGGTGATGATGAGGTCAGCATCCTTTATCAGACTGTCAAAGCCACAGGCGTCAAGCACCATATCGGCGCCATCCACCATCCGGGCGCCGCAAAGGGCGCACAAGGTCGCTCCGATAGCCCCGGCAGCTCCTGAACCGGGACGGCAGAAAAATTCATCGCCGACTTTCTCTGCAAAGTTGCGCATGCCGCCGTCAAGGGCGCGGACCATCGCCGCGTCAGCCCCTTTCTGAGGTGCGAATACGGCAGCACATCCTTCAGGGCCATACGCCGCGTTGCGCACGTCACAGCAAAGCGTCAGCTCCGCGTCGGCAAGCAGAGGGTTCACCCCCGATGTGTCAACCGTCTCAACTTGCGCCAAGGCGCCCCCGCATCCGCAAAGCACATTACCGCGGGCATCACGGAACGCAAAGCCGAGGGCCTCAAGAGCGCCCATGCCGGCATCGTTGGTAGCGCTTCCTCCCAAAGCCACCGTTATCCGGCGGCATCCGCGTGCAAGTGCGTCAGCGATCATCATGCCCACACCGCGGCTTGTTGTCACCCACGGATTACGCTCCCCTGCGCTCAGCCGGGGCAAACCGATGGCGGCGGCCACTTCAATGACCGCCGCCTTTTCGGATATCGCATATTCGGCACATATGGGACGGTTCAATGCGTCAACCGCATTGCATGACACTGTCCGTGCGCCCATCGCAGCGACAAGTGCCGCAACCGTACCTTCGCCGCCGTCCCCTATGGGGACATGAACGGCCTGTGCCCCGGCGCGTCCCGCTCCAAGAGCCGCTGAGCGTCCGGCTTCAGCCGATGTCAGCGATCCCTTGAACGAGTCACACGCCGCTACAATTTTCATCTGCCTGATGTCACTTCACAATCTGTTTGGTGACTTTGCGGCCCTGACGCACTATGTACATACCGGGACCGGGATTCTCTACGCGCACGCCCTGCAGGTTGTAGAACACCGGCGCTGCATTGTCATCGGCATCAACCATGACATCAGAGATGCCTGAGAAAGCTCCCTCATCCGTGATAGCGGCGTTGCCGTTGCCGGGATGTCCTTTGTAGAGATGTCCATGCTGCAGAAGTGCACCGTCTATATTGACTGTCTGGAGCGTGCCGTTGCCGCCGCCATTGAATATCACTCCGGTTGTTCCGGCAGGCACGGTGTAGGAGTAGATCTCGTCACGGTCTGCCACAGGCATTGTCTGCACGCCGGGCCATGTGGTCTGCTCCACGCTCCAGTGGTGTATGAGCACCTTGCTCCATTTTGTCAGTGAGTTGTCATAATACACTGTGATGCCCACGGGCTGCTCGATCTTGGTATATACAACCTCGCCCGATGTTGTGCCTCCGGCGCCTGTAGCAGTCCAGCTCACTGTCACGCTCTGACCGATCACCATATTGTCCCCGAGGGTAAATTCGGTGTCGCCTGTAACAGTCACTGCCGCGCCGTTGCCAATGGTATATGTACCACTGTCAGTGCCTCTCTTGAGTGACACTTTCACTTTCACACGGTCAACGAAGTTTCCGCCTGCGGGCGAGAGCACAACCGCCGGCTGCTGAAGAGCATCGTCAGCCGTATAGTAGGAGGTGGTGCCGGGGTCTGTGAAGCTTACGCTTCCACCGTGGCTGACGGGCGAAGTGGTGTAGATGAATTTGCCGTCCTCACCTATCTTGCCGCCGTTCCAGTCTTTTACGAGCACGCGCAGCTGGCCCTGCGTGCGGGGAGCGTCGACTGTTATGCTGCCGCCGTTGCTCTGATATGTCTTGCCGGTGACCACATCAACATATGTGCCGGCGGGTACGCTGCTGAATGTTGCCCCTCCGTTGATGGCAACAAGTGCGTAGCTGTCCTTGTAGGCACGTTTGAAAGCATAGCCGCCGTTGGCGCTGCAGCCGTCCCATGTGTACTGTCCTTTGCGGAGGGCAGGCACGGCGGCGCGAATCTTGTTGAGGCGCACAATGTGCTGTGCCAGATCGGCCTCAAGGGTCTTGCTGACGTTGCCGGTGGCGGTGTACTCGCCGAAATCGCTGGCAGTCACCTCACCGGTGAGATAGTGGCCGAAGTAGGCACGTCCGCTTTCCTTGACGGGCATATCCGTGCCGCCGGCATCTACTTTACATCCTTTCTGGAATTCTACTTCCGAGCCATAGTATATGCAGGGAATGCCGCGGAATGTGAACATCAGCGAGAGATTCTCAGCCCACTGTGCAGTACCGCCGTTGAAACGGGTGCCATCATTGGGACCGGGGCAATAGTCATGTGAGTCAACATAAACAACATTGAACGACGCATCGTTGTAGAAATGGTCACCTTTCTTGGCCACGCTCACTGCCGCCCCTGCATTGTTGAAGTTGTAGTGCATGGGGAAGTCAATGATGTTGAAGCCCGATGCCTGGCTGTAGTCAGGCTCATGCCATGCGCCGTTTTTCATGAACACATTGTCCGATGACGGCGCTGTCGAGGGCTCGTCAAGGCAAAGCTGCATGTTGCCATACATCTTGTCATCATTCTCATAGATCACCTGTTGGCTCCACCATGAGGCGTCGTTGTTCCATTTGTCAAGAAGATCCTGAGGTGATTTCCATGTGTAGAAATAGCTTGACAGATTGTGCTGGTCACGATAGGTGGGCTCGCTGAAACGTGCGCAGCACTCACCGAACATGTAGAACGGGCAGCCGTTGAGACGTTTGTCCTTGTATTTCTCGCCAAGGGCCATGAACTGGGGTATGAATGACTTGTTGAAGGTCAGACGTGAGATGTGACCGGTGGTGTCAATGCGGAAACCGTCAACGCCCATTTCTATGAACTTGCCGTAGCATTCCACAAGGTACTCGCTGACTGCCGGATTCTCAGTGTTGAGGTCAACGCAGTCACCGGCTATCTGACCCCACCAGCGGCTGGGATAGTCCCAGTTCCATGATGTGCCCAGATGGTGCCAGTAGTTGTTGGTGTCAAGGTTTTTGCCGTCTGTATTTTTCAGATAGGGGAAACGACGTGCATACTGTGTCTTTCCGTCCACGTCATTATAATCAGCACCGAGTTTGGCGGCGTCGGGAATGATGGAGGCGGACACTGAAGCCTGATTGCGTATGTCCTGACTGCGGGTGAAAAGTTTGGCAAAATGATTCTCGCCGAAGTTGCCGGTGTGGTTGAGCACTATGTCAAGTATCACCTTCATGCCCTTTGCGTGGGCGGCATCAATGAGGCTCTGGAATGTGACATCCTCATCGGCTCCCCACTCTTTGCGGCTCTCATAGCGCAGGTCAACCTTTGAGAAATCCATGGCATGGTAGCCGTGGAAGTCTGTGCCTGAGCAGTTCTGCACCACCGGAGTGATCCATATTGCCGTGAATCCCAGGGCCTTGATATAGTCAAGGCGCTCAATGAGGCCCTTGAAGTCACCACGCCAGTCGGGGTCATTGTTGGCAATCTGCACATTCTGATGGTCCCAGCCACACACGTTGTTGGTCGGGTCACCGTCATAGAAGCGCGTTGTCATTGCAAAATAGATGGTCTCATCGCGAAAATCGTCGCGTCCGCCCAGAATGGCGGCATCCGCATTGACGGCCGTCACGGCCATCGCGGCGGCCACAAAGGCCATTTTCAGTTTTTTCATGTTAGAACTTAAATAGAATTGATGGTTATGATTGCGGCAATATTCTGCCGCCGTTGATTGTCCCACAAAGGTAAATAAAATAATCCGAACACGCAAACCAATACAATTACCGCATAGGGCAACCGCACGGGGACACTACACCACATGCGGACTTTCCACACCGGTGCATGCCGTGCCGGTCACATTTGATTTCCAATAATAAAAAAGCTGTTTAGAACAAGTCTGAATGTGTGCCGGTGCGGATAAGGGTTATTATTTTCAATACATCTTTCACAGAGTATATAAGCAACCAATCCGGAGTAATATGACACTCCCGACAGCCTCTATAATCACCTACAAGCGCATGGTCGCGGTTTTTCTCAGGAAGCGGTTCTCCATTCGCCAACCGTTTGACTATATCATTTAATTTATTCTCGTCAAGATTGCGTTTCCTTGCGAGTTTCAAGTCTTTAAGAAATCGGTTGGTGACTTCAATATCATACATTCTCAACAAGTTTTAGATACCCGTTGAAATCCCCGCATTTTATGGTCCGGCCATTTGCAGCGTCTTCTATGGCCTGAATGGTGGTCTTATTCGGACGCACCTCACTCTTACATACCTTAACCGAGGTGACACCACGTAAAAGGCGTATAGCCCTTTTTATGTCGGCCAACACCGAGGCATCTTCTATAGAAACAATTAACTGCGTCATAATCTCTTTCTTAATTACAATGCAAATATACAAAATGTTTTCCACAGATGGAAATATGCCGGTCACTACATCACACCCGGACTTTCCACGCCGGTGCATGCCGTGCCGGTCAGACCAAACGAAGCGAAAACTCAAATAATATACACAAAGAGCGGAAGTACTATACACAAAGAGCGGAGACCTATGGGCCTCCGCTCTCTTTTTATCTGCTACGGATCAGCGCTATCAGCGGATGAGCTGTTTGCTGACTTTGTTGCCTTTCTTGACAATGTACAGGCCGTTTGCGGGGTTCTGTACGCGCACGCCCTGGAGGTTGTAATACTCAACTGTGGCGTTCTCGTCATCACCGGCAACTATGCTGTCAACACCGGTCAAATCCTGTGAATAGTCAACTTTAACTTTGCTGAAGAATGTCTTACCAGTGCTACTGAATGTCACTGATGCTACAGGCTTGGCTGCGGGAGCCTCATCGGCATATGCTGCCTCGGCTGCTGCCGGAGTCCATTCTTTGGTAGATTTATTATATGTGCCTGTTGACACAGTTGCGTTCCAGTCAGTTGCAGCCTGTGTGAATGTGATCTTGTCAATCTGGAGTCCTTGAGGTACAGAAACTGTCAATGAGCCACCGTTGTATAAGCGTGCTCCATCTGTCCACCAACGGCTGTTAGTAGAACCGGAAGTAAATGCAAGTGTCACATTCTGTTTGGTGATATTAACACCAGAAAGGTCATTGGAATCGCCTTTTGTCTGGCTTTTGCTGCTTGCAATCTCCTTGTTTGCATATGCAGAAACTGTCTCTGAAGCAGGAGTGAAATCGAACTCGGCGGGGCTGTCGATGGCGGGAGTGTCACCACCCTGACCAACATACTCACATACTTTTTCAGCAACATCACTGTTGTCATAGCCTTCCTTGAGAGCTATGGCTTTCACAGTGACGGTCTCAGTGATTGAGAACGCACCGTCATAGAGTTCTGCAGTAGCATCAGGCTCATCGCCGTTTGTTGTGTAGAATACCTGTGCATCGGCAGTAGCGCATGTGATTGAAACGATGTTGTTTGAGCAGAGGATGGAGGGAGTCTCAACTTTCTCAACAGGAACAACTGCATCTTCAACATTTATAGGATAGATCTGGACTGTTCCATTGTAAACAGTTACGAAGCCATATACCGTGA
>JAUNPQ010000093.1 GCA_030536615.1 Bacteroidales bacterium
AGTCTCCATGTCAGTATGTCAGTGTATAAACTGTTTTGTCACTGAAAGGCCGCGACGCACAATATAGATGCCGCGCGTAAGTGCATTGTTGTCAACACGACGGCCATGCAGATCATAATACACCGGGACAACATCGTCATCAGGCGCATAAACAATGTCTGTTATACCAACCTTGCTGCTTGAATAGCTAACCGCTAATGATTTGAAACGGCTGTATGGCAACGTAGCTCTCAATGTGGCTTCCTCAACACCGTCATCAGGGGCCGTCCACTTTAAACCGGAGCTGTCCCAAGTGCCGTCAGACGAGTCGAATTCTATTTCCTGATAATTCTCTTTATCTGTCAATGTGAACACTACAGACGTAATGGCATGCTTGTCATCAATGTTAAACGTCAACGAATTGTCAACATTAAGGACAACATTGTCCTTGTCCCACCAGGGATATTGGGCGCTGTGTTCCCCTTTCTGGAAACGCAACGTTATTTCCGGAATGCCTGTTGTTGTAAAAACGCCGGTGGTAAGATCGTTTTTTCCGGGTACACGGCCGGGGGTTATGTCCGGATTGCTGAACAATGACCTGATGCCATCGGCGTCAGTGTTACTGAAATCAAATACATACACTCCCGGTTCCTGAACTTCACCCTCAGCAGCCCCGGCAGCGATAGACCACGACAGCAGGCATATTGCACATGCCCTCAGTTTATTAATTTTCATCATCTGGCTATTATGTGTTTTATGTAGTTATATGCATGGAGCGGTTTCCCAAATGCATTATTCCATACATCGCGGGAACCGCTCCATTGTGTTTTGTCATTTGTCTCTGTATCAGAGTTTGGAGTCAAGTAGTTTTATTTTCTCTTCAAGACTGACTATATCTGCTTTCAGGCGCTCTATCTTCCGCTCGAATTCCTTCACGAGCGAGTTGCCGCTTTTGCTCTTGGCTGTCAGGAATCCGAGATTGTTCTCATAGGTGCGTAACTCCGCTCTGCGGGTCTCCAGCAAACGCATCTGACGCTCACGTTCGCGGCTGAGTTTGCTGTCATCGCCGTCCATATTGGCCACAGAGTTCTCATAGTGCTCCATCCTCTCACGGCGTACGGCAAGATCATATTTGTCACGAATCTCGTTTATACGATTCCGGAAGGCCTCATATACCTTGTCTTTCTCACGGAAAGGGACGTGTCCTATTGACTTCCATCTCTCCTGCAGATCGGCAATCAATGCCTGAGCCTCGTTTTTGGGCATCTCATCGGTTATGGCATCCAGTTGCTTGATGAGGTCGCGCTTAGCCTGAAGATTGGCCTGCTCAGTCTGACGTATGTTGCCGGTAACAGCCTTCTTCTGCTCAAAGAAATAGTCGCACGCGGCCTGAAAGCGCTGCCATATTGTGTCACTGTGTTTCTTTGCAACAGCTCCGATGGTTTTCCACTCTTTCTGAAGGGCAACCATTTCGTCGGTCGTTTTACGCCAGTCGGTGCTGTCTTTCAATGCCTCTGCTTTCTCAATGAGAGCCATTTTCTTGGCAAGGTTCTGTGCAAGCTCGTCTTTCACGCTCTTGAAGTATGCCGCTTTCATGGCAAAGAATGTGTCGCACGTGGCCCGGAATCTGTTGAACAGGACGTTATTCATCTTGCGCGATGCATATCCGAATTTCTTCCAGTCTTCCTGAGCCTGCTTGATGTTCTCTGTCATCTTATCCCATGCGCTGAAACTCTTCAACGTTGAGAAATCATAGGCCTCCACACGCTCACAAATAGCGGTTTTACCGGCCTCATTCTCGGCCTCGCGTGCCTTCCGTTCCTCAAAATGAGCCTGATAGCGTTTGTTTATCTCAAGAGATGCATCCTTGAACCGTCCCCATATCTCATCACGGAGTTCTTTTGCAACGGGACCAATCTCGCGCCATTTGCCATGAAGCTCCTGAAGCCGCTTGAAAGCCGTGATTATGTCTGTCTCCTCATGAAGTTTTACAGTCTCGGAAATGATAAGTTCTTTCTGTTCAAGGTTCTTCTTGAAGTCGTAATCACGAAGCTCCTTATTGATTTTCAAGTTGTCGGAGAACTGCTCACGTGCATCCTGAAAACGTTTCCATACGCTTGTCTCATCAGGTGCCGGCACATCACCGATAGCATTGAACTCATCCTGAAGCTCACGGTAGCGCGGGAATGTGCGGTTTACATTATCCGTGTCCTCGGCAAGCTGGATGATCTCCGCGATTATTGCATTCTTGCGATCAAGATTTGCAAGGCGCTCTGCCTCAAGTTTGGCAAGATACTCCGCTTTTTTCTCTTTGATGCTGTTGAGAATCTGCTTGAATTCCTTGTCTTCTTCATTGTCAACAAGCTCTGTCTGGCTTGTCACAACGGCTTCTTTCTCTGCCTCATTATCCCCGGCAGCCTCGGAAGCGGTCTGTTCAGACTCCGCTTTACGCAACAAAGCATAACGCTGCCGCAATGATGCCACTGCTTCACGGCTGATCTCTGAGGCATCACATGCCTCAAGAGCACGGGCCGCTTCAATGACCTGCTTGATTGTGTTTAGTTCCGGTTGTTCTTCTTCCACCTCAGTCATCTCCTCCTCGGCAGCGGCCTCGGGATCCTCACCATCGGCAACAGTCAGGATAGAATCGTCTGATTCGGTTTCATTTTCGGATTGTTTTTCTGAGTGTGATAAGGCGGTCTCCGGTTCAGAGACTTCTTCTGTAGCAGGTTGCGCGACGATTTTTTCAGATTCCTCCGCAACAGAGTCTTGCTTGTCCATTTGCTGATAAAGTTAATTAATTTAACTGAGTGAATACCCACCGGGGGCAGAACATTCATGAAATATGCGGGAAATATCGACATACTTCATCGCCAAAATTAGTAAAAATTTTCAACAAGACAAAAAAACAGCCATATAAACATCAATATTCTTCGTTCCCTACAGGTTTGACGATTGCAATTCTCTGTAAACGTGCTCTGTCAACGTTTTTTGGGCTCGATATTAGGAAGAAAAGCAGCCACAAAGCCAAGAAGCGGAAGCAGTCCGCTTACCTGAAAGATGAACTCTATGCTTGTTTTGTCGGCAAGCCACCCAAAGAAAGCTGACCCTATTCCACCAAGCCCGAAATTCAATCCGAAGAACAGACCTGCCATCATTCCGATTTTATTTGGTCTCAACTCAGTGGCATATACCAATATCGCCGAAAAAGCCGATGAAATGATCAGCCCTATTATAACAGCCAATACCACCGTCCATGCAAAATTCACATAAGGAAGTGCCAGAGCAAACGGAGCCGCTCCGAGAATTGATCCCCAGATCACATACTTGCGCCCGTACTTGTCGCCGATACTTCCGCCCAGTACTGTCCCGATGGCAACAGCCCCCATGAAAGCAAAAAGGCATAATTGGGATACCTGAATATCAACGCTAAATTTATTGATAAGGAAGAAGGTGAAATAACTGGTCATGCTCGCCATATAAAAATATTTTGAGAATGTGAGCACACATAGTATGATTATAGCTCCGTGTATTCTACGATCTGACAAAGCCATTATTACTGGATTAGGCACAACAACCTTCTCTTTCAATTTATGGAGCTGGGTTTTGTACCAACGCCCAACCGGCAGTAGCATAACTCCCGCTACAAGTGCCGCAATGGAGAACCAGATGATGGAATGTTGCCCGAACGGAATTATTATCATGGCTGCCAACAACGGACCGACTGCACTGCCTCCGTTTCCGCCCACCTGAAAGATTGATTGTGCCAAACCCTTTTTCGTACCTCCGGCCATCTGCGCTATGCGCGAAGCCTCTGGGTGGAATATGGATGAACCGCAGCCGATAACCCCCACTGACAGCAGTATAAGCATATAACTATCGGCAAAAGAAAGAAGAATGATTCCGATAAGGGTAAAAACCATGCCTATGGAAAGTGAGAACGGCTGAGGATGGCGATCGGCATATCTACCCACAAACGGCTGAAGAATTGATGATGTCATCTGAAATATCAATGTGATGACTCCTATCTGCTCAAAGGTGAACCCATACTTATCCTTGATGATAGGATAGATTGACGGTATGATGGACTGCATCATGTCGTTGAGCAGATGCGCAAAACTTATTGCCAGCAATATTGAGAAAATTGTTTTTTCTTTTTCAGCGTCTCTTTCCATCTTTCACACTTTGATTTTCGCTGTTTTGCCGTCTATGATCTCGTTCTTTAGAACCTCGCCTTAATGGCCGCAGACAATTGTCATTTCTCTCTGCAATTCTTGCAAAATCCAGTCACATAATACGCCTCTTTTTCATAAAATCACATTTTCAAGTTTCAGGAGATATTCTTTAGCCTCCAGTCCACCCCGGTAACCGGTCAAGGATTTGTTGCTGCCAATAATCCGGTGACACGGAGCGAATATCGACATCGAGTTCGCACCGTTGGCGTTGGCAACGGCACGGGCACCCTTTGGCATACCGATATTTGCCGCCATCTCACCGTATGAAATGGTTTTCCCGAAAGGAACAGTGAGCAGATAGTTCCATACCTTCTTCTGAAAATCAGTTCCCACAAACAGCAGCGGCACATCGAATTCCTTGCGTTTTCCGGCAAAAAATTCATCAAGTTCTCTTATGGCTTGCTCAATCACATCCGATGTTCCCTCTTCAAATTCTGCACAAAGTATCCGTTTGAGTCTGTTGGCCACATGGTCACGATGTCTCTCCACCTGCCAGTCACACATACACAGTTTGTCACCAAATGAACCGAGCATCAGCACACCGCACGGTGAGATATAGCGTTTTATCTTGATTATATTTTTCATTGCCATATTTTTCATATCTCATCTTTTCTTGGGAGCATAATCTTTCATACCTTCAACAGCACCGCCGGCGACAGCCCATATATACAGGCTCGCCACACTGTTGTAAGGCGAAAATCGCCGGCGGTATTTTTCAAACAGTCTGCGGTCTATCCTGCGGTGGTGGTATATCATTCTCAGTCCACGCTGTATAGCCAAGTCCCCGAAGCTCAAAATATTCTGTCGCTGCATCGAGAACAGCATAAGCATTTCCGCGCTCCATACGCCAAGCCCTTTGAGTGATGACAGCCGGGCGCAAACTTCCTCGTCGGGCATGTCGTAAAGAGCGTTCAGGTCAAATTCACCTGAGCGGATTTTCTCTGCGGCAAAGCGGATATATTCCACCTTACGGAACGACAGGCCTACCGATTGAAGTTCCTCCGCCGAAACAGAAAGTATACTTCCGGGAGTTACCTCCCCGAATTTCGCTACCGTTTTTTGCCAGATGCTCTCATGTGCCTTTGTCGAAATCTGCTGGCCTATGATGGAGTGAACAAGGGCGGCAAAAAGGTCAGGAATTACCCGCCTTTTCACCTTACCCACCTTTTCAATTATCCCGGCAAGTCGCTTGTCTTTACTTTTGAGATAAAATAGTTCGGTATTCCCGTGTTGAAAATACTGCTCCATTACTAACAACTCAAATTATGGTGCAAAATTACAATTCCCTGCAGACTAAAACAACCCGATTCTTGCTATTTTTACCATCATTGAGGATTTATGCCCCCGTGAATAAAAGAGAAGAGTAAAGCGAAGGATGGATAGAGAAAGAGAATGGAGAGATGGCAAAAAGGCCAATTGGGTTTTTTGGGCTGATTGGACTTATTGATCCAATCGGACTAATCGGAGTGGTAAGGCTAATCGGTCCTATTGTCTGTTTGCACAAAAAAAGAGAGGGCGTGGACTTCGTCGTGAAGTCCGCGCTCTCTCTTTGAAGGGGGCGGT
>JAUNPQ010000094.1 GCA_030536615.1 Bacteroidales bacterium
AATTTTGCAAATTAAATACCTACACTTCAATGGACAAGATGCAAGATGTCATAATTACGGATACTCTCGATGGTCTTGGAACTGACTCGCTCCATGATTATCTTGCCCATGCCATATGCCTTAGAGGGAAATGCAGTTTTCATTTCAATGACCGACCATTTGAATTAAATGAGGGCGACCTGATGATTGTCCGTAAAGGCAAACTTATTGAACGGCTAACGCCTTCGGATGATTTTGAAGTCAAAGTGCTTTATGCAACCTCGTCATTTATAACGCTAAGCACTCCACAAAGCAATTATGGAATGAAAGGCTCTATTGCCTTATTTCTTAACCCCGTCATGAAGCTTACGAGAGAACAGCGTTATAGGTGTGAGAAAGATTTTAAGTGGATTGAGTATCGTCTAAATCAGACAGAGCATGATTTTTATGTCGAAATGTTGCGTAATGCGGTGCAGGCGGCCATTCTTGACTTCTTTGATTTCCATACGAAATTATATGGAGAGGCAACCATTTCCACCCAAAATGCTGCAATAATGGGCAGATTTCTCGAATTGTTGGAAAACGAGGCGTACCGAGAAAATAGAGAAGTGACATATTTTGCAGATAGGCTGTGCGTTACGCCAAAATATCTATCAGAAGTGAAAAAGAAAGTCAGCGGATATTCGGCTAATTACTGGATAAATCGTTATGCTATTCTTGATATTTCACGTCTATTGCGTGATAAATCGTTGACATTCGTGCAAATATCTGATATGTTTGGCTTTTCCTCTCCGGCTTATTTCAGCCGTTATGTGCAACGCTATCTCGGAATGAACCCCACGGATTATAGAGAATAATACACTCACAACAATTACTGGCATTTTCGGTAAAAACTGATGTTTTTGCCGAATTTTTTATATCAATGGATTTGTCAAAAGGCTCTAATTTTGCCACTATAAAAATCTATATTGATATGAAATCAAGACTATTATCTTTTCTGATAGTGCTGGTCACGGCATTGGGTGCGATTGCACAAGACACGAAGCCACAGTTTTCTGCCGCAGAGCAAGAACTCATAGACCTGTCAAACAATAAATGGCAGTGGATGTCGGATAAGAACACCGACAAACTTGCAGACCTGTTCCATGATACGGCCCAGTTTGTACACATGGGAGGATATTGGGGCAAGGAAGCCGAGCTGAATACGATAAAGGAGGGCCACATCTGGTATAAGAAAGCAGAAATCCACAATCAAGAGGTCAAATTCACGGACAATACCGCCACCGTTTATAGTGTGATTCATCTCAATTCCGAAGTAGGGGGTAATGCCGTGAGATTTCCTTTCATTGTCACGGAGGTGTATGTTAAGGAAAATGACAAATGGTTGCTCTCGTCTTTGGTATTCACAAAAACATTAGGAGAATAATGGAAATTAAATTCAGAGCCATACTTTTTATAATGGCTATCTTCTTAACAGGAACAATTATGGCACAAAACGCAAACAACTTCAAACAGCCTTATGAACTTGGTCAGAAAATAACGCCAAATCCCAATTTCATAGGTGACGCATGGCTGTATCCATTGAGCGAACACTCCGAATTGAACGTGCCGATGTTCAATGTTACTTTTGCCCCCGGCTGCCGTAACAGTTGGCACAAACATAGCGGCGGCCAGATTCTGATAGCCACTGCCGGGATTGGGTATTATCAGGAAAAAGACAAACCGGCACGCAGATTGTTTCCCGGTGATATTGTTGAAATTGCTCCCGATGTGGAACACTGGCACGGCGCAGCCCCGGACAGTTGGTTTGCTCACATAGCAATCGAGTGTAATCCTCAGACAAATAAAGTGACATGGCTGAAGCCTGTCAATGATATTGACTATCTTACTGCAGCAAATAATGCGGCGGCCGTATATCATGAAGCCAATAAAGTCCTTTCGCCCCGTCAGCAGGCTATTGTGGAGATTGCCTCATATACCGGCAAGGGTGATCTGGAACATCTGCCCGCAGCACTCGTCAATGGTTTGGAAGCAGGAATGACGGTTAACGAGATTTCCGAAATATTGGTGCAAGTATATGCCTATGCCGGCTTTCCCCGCAGTCTTAGAGGAATACAGACATTCATGGCTCTGCTTGATGAACGCAAGAAACAAGGTATCAATGATACAATCGGGCGCGAGGCGACTCCGGTTGCCGATATGACCTGCACCGAGAGATATAAGGTAGGTAAGAAAAATCTTGCCGAACTTACAGGTACACCCGTTGATGCCCCACTCACAGGTTTTTCGGTGTTCTCGCCCACTATTGACCGCTTCTTGAAAGAACATCTTTTTGCCGATATTTTCAATCGGGATCTGCTCACATGGCAGGAAAGAGAACTGGCAACCGTATCAACTCTTGCCGGAGTAGGTGGAGTTGAACCGATGGCAAGAAGCCACATGGCGATATGCCTTAACCTCGGCATCACGCAGGCTCAAATGACAGCATTGCTGAATATCATTGAAACAAATCTCGGCAAACAAAATTCAGATCCGTTACGAGAGATACTTACGCAATTAGCAAAGTAAATTTCAGCAATATATCACACACCAAAGAGGCGGGGCGACCTGCCTTTTTGTGTCTAAAATCGGACTTCAAACACTTAAATAACAATATGTTTAACTAAATCAAAAATCAATGAACAAAGTTCTGATTGTTGATGCGTCATCTTCCGACTGCCGGATTATGGCTGGCTTACTCACGAAAGCCGGTTATGACCCGATAACGGCAGAGGATTTTGACGCAGCAAAGGAAGCGGTGGCGAAACTGCCACCCGGAGCTGTCGTTGTCGCTGCGATGAAATTCACCGGCGGCACGGCACAGGAGTTAATCAACTGGCAAAAGCAAGAAGGATTGACCTTCCCGACTATTGCCGTAGTGGACAACATCAATGCCATTGACATTATAGACATAATGCGTGGCGACGGCGCGATTGATGTGATACAGCGACCAGCCATTGACCTTCAGTTAGTGGAAACTGTCAGTAAGTATGCACTACCGGAGAACGTAGTGCTTCAACTTGACAACACGCTGATACCGAGAGGTAGTGAACAATTCAAGGATATTGAGAAATCAATCACCGAGATTGCTTCTACCAATGCCAACTGTATCATCTTCGGTGAGTGTGGTACGGGTAAGGAGCAGATAGCACGACAAATCTATCTCCAAAGTTCACGCACGCAAAAACCGCTTATCGTGTTAGAGGCAGGCGGTGCCGCTCTTGTCGGCAAACACGCTCCTGAATCAGACCGTAGCGAGATTTACGACCGAATTGAAGGTTATTTCATTGAGGCAAAGGGAGGTACGATAATCGTGAAGAATATCCAGCTGCTCACCTTTGAGAAACAATCGGTGCTGTTGCATATTCTCGAACAAGAACATCCCGACGTGAGGATAATCTGCACATCCAACGCTTCGCTACTGAAGATGGTAGCAGAGGAAACATTCCGTGACAACCTGTTTTTCATGCTGCGCCAGACAAGTATCACCGTTCCGCCGTTGCGTGAAACAACCGAGGACATACAGGACATAGTGGATTACTTGCTATCCAAGTATGCCCGAAAGAAACAGCAACCGAAGAAACGGCTTGATGCTTCGGCAATCAAGGCTCTCAAACTTTATCCGTGGCCGGGCAATATCCGAGAACTGAAAGATGTTGTTCTTTTCGCCGCTTTCCATGCTGGCGGCGATACCATATCGGAGAGCGATCTCAAATTTGACGACGCAAAACCCGACATAGCCGAGGACTTGACCCACCGCAATCCGAAAGCCGAGAAAGAGCGAATACTCAAAGCCTTCAACCGTGCAGGCACATGGGGCGGTGCTGCAAAACTACTCGGAATATCAGAAAGAGCCTTGTATAAACTCCGTAAAAAGCACGGTATCAACCCTGACGGTAAAATCGGGTCTTGACTACCTCGAAAAAATGCGTAACTTTGCAGCGCAAAATAGCAAAGATTAACGATTGGAGAGCCAATCGTATCAACAATATAGGATAACATAACTTCCGCAGGAGTTCCCTTGTAAATCTGCAAATTTCACAAATGACGAACTTGGCGTGAGGCTTATGCTATGCTTATCGCATAGCGTATAGTTACTCAAGCTATCGTCATGGGCTTTGCAGAGCCTTCAAGGGTTAGCGTAGGTTTCTATACGCTATATTTTTGCCTTAATCTAATATTTCAAATCGGCTAAAATTCGGAACAATTATTCTTTCTATCGGAACAAAAATTCCGATGTCATTCCATAGGGATAGGCTCTTGATTAAATTTTATCATTCATCAAATCAACAATTTACACACAATAATATCTAATCTACGGTCAATTTGCAAATTCATAAGGTTATAATGTCGCACGGATTAAATTCCTGCAATTCTTTCAAAATTATAACCGAAAATGGCACGACAAATAATCATAATTGACGACAACGTATCCGATTCCAATGAAATTAAACGCCTCTTATCGGGCTTCGGGGCTGACATATTACAATCTCTGCGTATCGGCTCCGCAAAGGAACATCTGACAAAATTCAAGACGGGCGATATTGTAATCTGTGACTTCAAACTGGCTGACGGTAATGTAATTGAGTTGATAGAATGGCTCGACCACAAGAATATCGGGTGTAGCGTGTTCGTTATCACCGATGTTGAAACTGTTGCGGATGCCGTTGCCTCGTTCCGTGCCGGAGCAAAGGATTACATCAACAAGCGTCTTGTCCGTGAACTGCTTATACCGAAAATCAATACCTTAATCGGCAAGGATGATGATACCAATTTTCCGTTGCTATTCTCCCGCAAAAGCGATGGATGTATAAAGGCTTACAGTGCAGCCCATGTTGTCGCGCCCACCAATCTGAACGTGATGATAATCGGAGAAAGCGGTGTTGGGAAAGAACCGTTGGCACAGGAAATTTACGAAGTGAGCCAGCGATGTGACAAGCCATGCGTTATGGTGGACTGTGGCACACTCCATTATCTTGCGCTGACCGGCACCACGAAACAATCTCCGACCTTGCTGGATGCCGTGGCAGCACAATTCCGCAAAGCGCAGGGCGGCACGGTGATACTCGACAACATTCAGCACCTTTCGCCGGATATGCAGTCTATAATGCTCCATGTAATAGCCAACTGTAAACAGCCCCCGCGAATAATTGCAACCGCCTCGCCCGATATTACGGAAATGGTGATTGAGGGTGACTTTCTCTCGGCGTTGTTCTACAAAATCAAGGAGTTTACAATTACCTTGCCGCCACTCCGGAAATGTCAGGATGACGTCATGCTACTTACCGATTTCTATCTCCGGCATTACAACCAAGAGTTTCGCAAACAGGTAAAACGGTTTGACGCTTCGGCACAACGTGAGATGCGCGCCCATTCATGGTCGGGCAACATCCGGGAACTGAAACACGTTGTCCGTGTCGCCGTGCTGAAATCCCGTGGCGAGATTATCACCCCGAAAGAACTGGATTTCGATACACCAAACACCGGCGCACACGTTCAATTCAAACTCAAAACGGGCGACGAGAAAAACAAAATCACAGCCGCCATAGCCCATGCCGACGGCAACCTCACCAAAGCCGCCAACCTTCTCGGCATATCCCTTCACACCCTTCGGGAGAAAAGAAAGAAGCACGGATTGATATAACATACCACTTCAAAAGTGGTATATTTAGCCGTGGGTGGTACGTTACACATTTGATAT
>JAUNPQ010000024.1 GCA_030536615.1 Bacteroidales bacterium
ATTGTCAAAGCCGGGGACAGCCCGGTTCATGCGGCACCAGCGCTCAAACCGATTGAGGTCAAGGCAGAACGTGAGTACCGCAGATGCACTTTCAACACTGGGCTGGTTGAAATGCAACGGGGCAAGCCGGCGTTTCCGTTCGGCATCGCGCGTCACAATCACGCTGTACCACTGCATGTTCCCTGTGTTGGGAGCATGTGTGGCCGCCTCAATAATCTCTTTGAGCAGGCATTCGTCAACGGGGCGTCCGGCATAGCGACGCACCGTGTTCCGGTTTTTGAAATAGGGCGATATCACGACAGCGAGAGCACTAAATCCTTTACGGTCTGACCAAGTTGCTTGGCTTCCTCCATAGTCGGAGCTTCGGAATATATCCTTATTATGGGTTCTGTGTTTGATTTGCGCAGATGTACCCAACTGTGCGGAAAATCAATCTTCACCCCGTCAATAGTGGTGAGTTTCTCGTTGGCGTATTTCTCTTTGACGGCAGCGAGTATGCTGTCCACATCAGTCTTGTCAGTCAACTGGACTTTTGTCTTGGCTATGGCATATTGCGGATAGTTCTGTTTGAGCTCGCTGACGGTCTTGCCACTCTTGGCAAGCAATGTCAGGAACAGGGCCACTCCTACAAGGGCGTCACGGCCATAGTGAAGTTCGGGATATATGACTCCGCCATTGCCTTCTCCGCCTATGACAGCACGTATGTGGCGCATGAGGGTGGTGACATTCACCTCGCCCACGGCCGATGCCACATAGGGACAGCGGTGCCGGGCAGCGATGTCGCTGAGCGCACGGCTTGAACTGAGGTTGGAGACAGCCGGACCGGGAGTCTTGCCAAGCACATAGTCGGCAATAGCCACAAGCGTATATTCCTCCACAAACATCTCGCCGTCTTCCATGACAATGGCCAGACGGTCAACATCCGGGTCAACAACAAAGCCCACATCGGCGCCTGAGTCCTTGACCACCTGAGATATCTGCGTGAGGTTCTCCGGGATAGGTTCGGGATTGTGTGCGAAATTGCCGGTAGGATCGCAGTTGAGTTCTATAATGTTTTTCACTCCCAGCGCACGCAACAGCTGGGGTATGACAACGCCGCCCACAGAGTTGACGGCATCCACAGCCACAGTGAAGTTGGCTTTCCGGATGGCCTCGCGGTCAACAAGGTCCAGAGCAAGCACTTTCTGTATGTGTCGGCGGTTATATGTGGTGTTCTTGAAATGATGGCCAAGATGGTTTACATCAGCAAAGGTATATTCACGCTCCTGAGCTATGCGGAGCACTTCCTGACCGTCTTCATTTGTAAGAAACTCTCCTTTTTCATTGAGCAGTTTCAGTGCATTCCATTCCTTGGGATTGTGTGATGCCGTGAGGATGAGGCCGCCGCAGGCTTCCTCAAGGACAACGGCCATCTCTGTTGTAGGCGTGGACGCCGGACCAATGTTGACAACATCGAATCCCATGCCCATCAGCGTTCCGATCACGATGTCTATGACCATGGGGCCGGAAATGCGGGCGTCATGGCCCACAACAATTGTGCGATAAGGCAATGTGGTGGTCCGGTCTATGAATGTTGCGTATGCGGCCGTGAACTTTGCTATGTCCATCGGCGTAAGGGCTTCACCGGCGCGGCCGCCTATGGTGCCGCGTATACCGGAGATTGACTTTATTAATGTCATTTGACTTTAAGGTATGGTGTTAAGGGTGTAGTATATATGTCTCTTTAAAAGTTGTTCACGACAGGCATAGGCATCATGTCTGCTGGCGGTAGTAACGCAGCCGGTACAGGAAGGGATTGACGTAGGTCTGTTCGGAGTAAAATCCGTACTGGCTCTTGATTACAATGTTTACCTCGGCATCCAACGGCAGATAATGCAGAGGCATCTGCACGCCCGCTCCATACTGATATGAGTTGTTGACTGAATAGTTCTTGAAACGGAACCATGTGCCGTCATACTCCATATCGGTCTCATTTCCGTCACCGGCAGGAAGGGTGCCGTCCTTGTAGTAGCTGAGGTTGTAGCGGGTAAACCGGAAATAGACAACTTCATCGGTCTTGGCATAATTGCCGGGAGTGCCCCCGTTCAGGACCTGCATGTACATGTTGCCGTCCTCGTCAAGGCGGTAATATGGCGCATCCGGACCTGTTTCAAAAACAAAGGTGGAGTCCTGAGGTATGGTGTTGTCAACGCGCTGATCAGCCAGAAAGCAATTCACCGCATGTGTCTCCTTGGTGAGGAGCTCGGCATAGCTTTTTGAGTCCTTGCATGCCGTGAAAGTACATATCACGGCCACAGCAGCGGCTATTGTCGTTAGGGCTTTTTTCATTTTAGTGATATATCTGATTGGTGTCTTTATTCTTTAATACTTGGGTTTGCAGTAGGTTCAACGGTCAGCATATTCAAGCGTCTGAGGCGAGATGAGTTCCTTGTTTTCCTCAAGATTCTCTCTGAATATCCGGGCGGCTTCCTGTAGTGTGCCGTGAAATTCACCGCCGGCGGCATTGAGATGGCCGCCCCCGCCATAGTGCCGGGAACAGAGCAGATCAACCGGGAAGTCACCTATGCTGCGCATGGATATCTTGATATATTCCTCTTCCTCGCGCATATAGCATGAATAGGCTATGCCGGGAATCTCCAGCGGGCGGTTCACAAGGCCTTCGGTGTCACCTTTTCTGTATTCGTAGCTGTTGAGCTCGTTGCGCGATAATGTTATCAATGCGGCATGTGCATCTGCAAACAGCTCCATTTTCTTTTCAAGCGCATATGCCTCCAGGCGCATGGACGATGCGCTCCGGGTGTCCACAAGGCAGCGCATCAACCGGTCTTTGTCCACACCGCGTTCCATCAGCGTGGCAACAACCCTGTACAGGTCACTGCTGTTGGAATTGTAATGAAATCCACCGGTATCGGTTATTATGCCTCCTAAAAGACATGTGGCCACATCATTGTCAATATATTCTCCCCACCCCATGGCCGTCAGCAGATGGCATGTAAGCTCACAGGTGGATGACATGTCCGGATAGGAGAATGTGAGCATGGCCATGTCCTCAGGATTCTTGTGGTGATCAATCAGCACTCGGGGAGCCGGAGCGTTGCGCACAACATTTTCCAGACGTGACAGCCGTGACAATGCGTTGTAATCCATGCATATTATAAGATCTGCGCGGTTCACCGTGCTCTCAGCCACTTGTCCGAAACTGCTCCAGGCCATCACCTGCCGGGCCCCGGGCAACACGCGCAATGTGCGCGGAGGCTCATCAGGTGTCACCACGCGCGCATCCTTGCCCATGGCTTTCAGCAGGCTGCGCATAGCCAGCGTTGATCCCAACGCATCGCCGTCAGGTGACATATGACAAGTCATCACTATGCGGCGTGCGCTGCACAGCAATTCCTTGAGCCGTTCCAGATCCTGTCTGTCAAACTTTACTGACATGATGCCGCAAAGGTAATAAATTATATCCGAAAAACGTGACCCGGCTACATACAAACAGACTTATCGACCCTTATTTTTAGTTTTTTTATGCAAAGGTCCGCACAATGTGCGGCCACGCATAATAAGCCGGCTCCTGTCTCAACGGATCAGAGCCACCCACTGCCGGATGCGTTCATCGGCAGTATCCTCATGGTTGACCATGTCAAGGAGCAGCCCCACATAATGTCCGTCACGGTATGCGTCACTGTGATCAAATTCGTAGCCGTCAACGTTGAACGCTCCCACCGGACTGACTCCTGTGGGAATCATGCGGCTGTAGAGTTCGCCCACACCGTTGCAGAATGTGTGTGACATGGTCTGGTCGCCGCAGCCAAAAACAGCCATACGGCGTCCTTTCAGATCCAGAGCCTGCGCACCGTCAAGAAAATCATACCAGTCATTTTCAATCTCGCCGTCACCCCACGTCGATGTGCCGAGTATGATTTCTTCATAATCTCCCAGAACAGACGGGGTCGTCTTTGAGACATCGTGAACATCAGTTTCATTTACACCAAGCTGTGCGGCTATGCGTTGTGCCACACCGGCGGTTGTGCCGGTCAACGACCCATAGAATATACCATATTTTTTCATAATGTCAATGCAGATGATTGTTTATATAGACAACACTACACCCTCCGCACAAGTTCATGACACAGAACGGACGGTCAGCTATAAAGCTGGGGTCATCATGATCCCCATGTCCCCATGTTTCAGAAATAGTCGCAGACGCGCCTTCAACTCCTTTTTCATCAATACTTATAGTTGTTTTCTGTCTCATTTTTAACTGCGCCATTTCAACCGGACTTCCATATGCCATTATGTCAGACATCCTCGCTTTTGAAATATCGATCCAGACCGCAGACATTGCTCCTCTCAAATCTGTTTCAAATTCCATTTTAAACTTAAGTATCTTCACGCCCATTGTACGTTTTTTCAAATTAGCAGATGACGCTCTTTCGTCACTATTCAGCGGACACACTGAATAGTTACATATTATAATATTTTTAGTTAAATATTATTAATAACCGACAGCTTTTCATTGAACTTATTTTACATTGAACAAGTATCACGATATAAAGCCATATGAACCGCCTCATACCGAAATATGCTTTTTATCGTTTTTTTGCGATGTTTTTATAAAAAAGCGGATGCGGACACGCAAAAAATTTGTAAATTTGCGGTCTGAATAAAACAAGCATTTCACACAAAACCAACTTATACACACTGAATCACTGACATGCGATTGTTCTCATTGACAAAAGAAATAGCGATTGACCTTGGCACCGCCAATACAATTATAATCCACAATGACAAGATAGTCATTGATGAGCCTTCTATAGTGGCTCTCGACAAACGCACCGACAAACTCATAGCCGTAGGCAAGGAAGCCCAGCAGATGCAGGGCAAGGAGCACGAGGGCATACGCACAGTGCGTCCTCTGCGCAAGGGCGTCATCGCTGACTTCAATGCCGCGGAGCTGATGATACGCGGACTTGTGAAGAAAGCAAGCTCCAAAAGCAATTGGTTCTCACCGTCACTGCGCATGGTGGTGGGCATACCGTCAGGGTCAACCGAGGTTGAGATCCGTGCCGTGCGCGACAGTTCGGAGCACGCCGGCGGCCGCGATGTCTACATGATCTATGAGCCTATGGCCGCAGCCTTAGGCATAGGACTTGATGTGGAAGCTCCCGAGGGCAACATGATTGTGGACATAGGCGGCGGAACAACAGAGATAGCCGTGATTTCGCTGGGCGGAATTGTCAGCAACATGAGCATACAGATTGCCGGCGATGACCTCACCGATGACATCATGAACCACATGAAACGCGCCCACAATGTGAAAGTTGGAGAGCGCACCGCAGAGCTCATCAAGATGAATGTCGGCTCAGCGCTCACAGACCTTGACAATCCCCCGGCTGACTATATTGTGCACGGTCCCAACCAGATGACGGCGCTCCCCATGGAAGTCCCCGTGTCATATCAGGAAATATGCCACTGCATAGAGAAATCCATCCTCAAGATTGAGACTGCTGTGCTGGGTGCTCTTGAAAAGACACCCCCGGAGCTTTACGCCGACATTGTCCGCAACGGTATCTACCTTGCCGGCGGTGGCGCGCTGCTGCGCGGCCTGGACAAACGCCTCACCAATAAGATTGGCATACAGTTCCACATTGCCGAGGATCCGCTGCTGGCTGTGGCACGCGGTACAGGCGTGGCATTGAAAAACATAGACCGTTTCTCGTTCCTTATCAGATGAACGCGGCCACGGCCTGAGAAATACCCGTCAGCACCGTGCGCGAACTACTACAGTTCTTCATACGCAACAGCAAATGGTTTGTGTTTGCCATTTACGTGGTGGCGTCATGCGTGTTGCTGTTCACGTTCAACCCCTACCAGCACCATGTTTATCTGACCAGTGCAAGCCGGATAGCCGGCGGAGTGTATGGGGCAGCCAACCATGTGACGTCATATTTCAATCTGCGCGAGAACAACGAGGATCTTAACCGCCGCAATGTCACGCTTCAGAACGAGGTGCTTGCGCTGCGCGAACAGATCCAGACGTTGCGCGAACGCCATGCTGACACTTCACAGATACTCCCCATGGCACGGCACTATGACTTCATAGTGTGCCACGTCATCAATAATTCAGTGATGCGTCCCTACAACTACATAACTGTCAACAAAGGCAGCAACGACGGGGTTGCCCCTGAGATGGGAGTGATAGACCAGAACGGTGTTGTAGGAATTGTGAACGTTGTGACCCCCAACTATGCCCGTGTCATATCTGTCCTGAACCCGCACTTCCGCTTTTCATGCAAGATAAAAGGCGATGAGAGCTTCGGCTCACTGGTGTGGGATGGCAAAGACCCGCGGTTTGCCGTGCTCGAGGAACTCCCGCGCCACACAGTGTGCCACCGCGGAGACACCGTTGTGACAAGCGGATACTCGGCAGTCTTTCCGCCGGGACTGCCCGTCGGCATTGTGGAGAGCAACAACGCCTCGGACAATGACAATTTCTTCTCTCTGCGCATACGCCTGCTCAGCGACTTCACAAAACTGAACAACGTACAGATTGTAAGAAACAACAACGCCGCAGAACTGAACATGCTTGACGAAGCCAACAGCCGCACCGAAGGGTCAGTCACAGATAATTAACCGGACATAATCAACCACGCGCCCCATCAACCCATGACAAAGGCAACTTTCAGATATATATTCCTTTACTGCGTGCTTATGCTGGCGCAGGTGGTGGTGCTCAACCGTCTTGTGCTGTTCAACTGCGCCATTCCTCTGGCTTTCATATACCTGATAATGGCTCTGCCCGCTTCATTCAGCACCAACAAAAGCCTCACGCTTGGTTTTGTAACGGGACTTATCATAGATGCATTCATGGACACATACGGAGTCAACACACTCAGTTGTGTGATTCTGGCCTTTGTGCGCAAGCCGGTACTGCACATGTACATATCACGCGACGAAGAGCAGAGCACACAGCCCAGCACCATGCGCACTCTGGGCGCATCCGTATTCATGAGATATGCGCTGACAATGTCTCTGATATACACCGCTGCAATGTTCATCATTGAAGCATTCGGATTTCCGGATATAAAGCGGCTTCTGCTGCGCATAGCCGCTTCAACAGTCTACACATTTATTGTTATCTGCGCCATTTCCGGCCTTTACTCATCTTCACGCCGTGAGAAAAAACTATAATCTGGAAAAGCGCAAATATGTTATAGCCGCGTTTATTCTGGTCATAGCAGCCATATATGGATGGCGTCTTTATGATCTTCAGATCAACGACAGCCGCTACAAGCAAAGCGCCGACACCAACGCCTTTCTGAAAAAGACGCAATACCCGTCGCGCGGACTCATCTATGACCGCAACGGCGAACTTGTTGTATATAACCAACCGGCATATGACGTCATGCTCATTCCGCGCGATGTCAGAGAATTCGACACCCTTGGTTTCTGCCAGACGCTGAACATAACGCGTCAGGATCTTGACAGACGCTTCGCCGACATGAAGGACAAGCGCAAGAACCCCGGCTATTCATCGTATACACCTCAGGTACTTCTGACACATCTGTCAGCACAGGATTACGGACGCCTTCAGGAAAAACTTTACCGTTACCCGGGGTTTTTCATCCAGAAAAGAATATTGCGCCAGTACAATCATATAGCAGCCGCCAATGTGCTTGGAAATATACGAGAGGTGAACGGCGATGACGTGAAACGTGATGCATACTATCAAGCCGGCGACTATACCGGTGACCTTGGTGTGGAACGCAGTTATGAGCCTTATCTACGCGGTCATAAAGGCGTTGAGATTCTGATACGCGATGCGCATGGCCGCATACAGGGACGCTATGAGGACGGACGTCATGACATAGCTCCCGTGTCGGGACGTGACCTCAAGCTGAGTCTTGACATAAAACTTCAGGAATATGCCGAGTCACTCATGGTCGGCAAGCGTGGCGCAGTTGTGGCTATAGAGCCCTCCACCGGCGAGATACTGTGCATGGTGTCCTCGCCCACCTATGACCCCACTCTGCTTGTGGGACGTGAACGCGGCAAAAACTACCGGGCACTTGTCAATGACCCCACCACCCCGCTCTTTGACCGCGCGCTGATGGGCACCTATCCCCCGGGGTCAACTTTCAAGCCCACACAAGGACTGATCTTTCTGCAGGAGAATATCATTGTCCCCGGCACAACATTTCCCTGTCACCGCGGATATGTCAGCGGACGTCTGCGTGTGGGATGTCACCCACACGGCAGTCCTTTACCGCTCAAACCGGCCTTGCAGACCTCATGCAACGCATACTTCTGCTATGGCTTCAAGGCTATGATTGACCGGCGCTCAAAATACGGCACCTCTGCCAATGCTTTTGAGATATGGAAAAAACATCTTGTGAGCATGGGCTATGGATACCGTCTGGGAGTTGATCTGCCGGGTGAGGCCCGCGGATTCCTGCCCAACGACAAATACTATAACGACTATTACGGGAAAGGCCATTGGAGCGCCAACACAATCATCTCAGTCTCCATAGGTCAGGGTGAAGTGCTTGCCACGCCGCTGCAGATTGCCAACCTGTGTGCCACGATAGCCAACCGCGGCTGGTTTATCACTCCGCATGTTGTGAAAGAGATTGCCGACACAGTGATGCCTGCGGATCTGCTGAAACGCCATGAGCCGACCATTAACAAGTCCTACTATCCCGTCATTGCCGAAGGCATGCGCATGGCAGTCACCGGCGGCACGTGCCGGCGCGCCAATCTGCCTGACATAGAAGTGGCAGGAAAGACGGGTACGGCACAGAACCCGCACGGAAAAGACCATTCGGCATTCATTGGCTTCGCGCCATACAACAATCCACGCATTGCCGTGGCCGTGTATGTTGAGAACGCCGGCTTCGGCGCGGCTTACGGCGTGCCCATCGGCAGTCTTGTCATTGAAAAATATCTCAAAGGAGAGATTTCCCAGGCGCGCAAAGGCATGGAAGAACAAATGCTAACCTCACACCTGCACTATGCTCCACAGAAGAATTGACGCAACAAGCATATTCCGCAATCTGGACTGGTTCACTGTGCTGCTCTACCTGCTCATGGTGACCGCCGGTGTGATCAGTATATATGCCGCCTCATATGACTTTGACGAGGCCGGCATCCTTGATTTCAATGAGTTCTCCGGCAAACAAGTGCGCTGGATAGGACTCTCGATCGCTCTTGGATTCATTATCCTGCTGATTGACACGCGTATGTATGAGACCTATGCCTATCCCATATATGTGCTTATTCTCATATTGCTGTTCATAACGCCATTTCTGGCACCTGACATAAAAGGCTCACGTTCATGGCTGGTATTCGGGCCAATGAGTCTGCAGCCGGCGGAATTCGCCAAATTTGCCACGGCTCTCGCGCTGGCCAGGCTGCTAAGCGGTTATAATTTTGTGCTGACGGCCAAATTCAGCAATTTCTTCAAGGCGTCGGGAATAATCATAATGCCCATAGTCCTGATCCTGATGCAGAAAGAAACGGGTTCGGCGCTGACATTTCTTGCATTGTTCTTTGTGCTATACCGCGAGGGAATGAGCGGACTGATTCTTTTCGGAGCGCTGTTTGCTGTTGTCATCTTTGTGGTTACAGTGAAATTTGCCGAGCCGTTGATAATGGGCATTCCTGCGGGTGAATTCTGGATACTGATCGTCATAATGGCCGTTATGCTCGCCATGCTGTTCATCTTCAACAGACGTTTCAGCATTGTGCGCAATGTCATGGGATGGTATGCACTGTGTGCGGCCACACTGTGGATTCTCACAGGCGCATGCGGACTCAATGTTCCCGGCATGCCTGTGATGCTTGGCATAATTGCCGTAACCGCCCTTTACATTCTCTTTGAAGCTATAAAATCGCACGCCTACAGCCTTTTAGTTCCGTTTTTCACGCCAATCCTGGCCGTGGTGTTCATGTTCTCGGTCAATCTGGCATTTTCCTATCTGCAGCCTCACCAGCAGCAACGCATCAAGGTTGTGCTGGGCATAGAGGAGGACCTTCGGGGCGCGGGCTACAATGTCAATCAGTCAAAGATTGCCATTGGCTCCGGAGGGCTGACAGGCAAAGGATTCCTGAACGGCACCCAGACAAAACTCAAATATGTACCGGAGCAGCATACCGATTTCATTTTCTGCACTATCGGTGAGGAAGAAGGATTCTGGGGTTCTTTGACGGTCGTGGCATTGTTCCTGGCATTGATACTGCGTGTGATTTCAATCGCAGAGAGACAGCACACCACATTCGGACGCGTATACGCCTACTGCGTTGCATCATACCTGATTTTCCATTTTGCCATCAATATCGGGATGGTGATAGGGTTATGCCCTGTGATAGGCATACCGTTGCCGTTCTTCAGCTATGGAGGATCATCATTGTGGGGATTCACAATCCTGCTCTTTATCCTTTTGCGCATAGATGCCGGACGCAAGCAGGTCATGGCCTACTGACACATAAGCGTTGGCCGCCACTTCTGATACAACTTATTTTATTTGTGGGTCATAGGGGCATTTTATGCAGGTCATTTGCCGGTGTAGAAGCACTGCACTTTTCCCACTTTCAGCTTGCCCTCGAGTTTCAGCGGTATGCGCCGCGCATCGGCAGAGATCCAAGCGTCCATATCATCACTTGTCTTGGTACGACCATCACTGGTGAACAGGAATGAGATATGATAGCACTTGTGCGCTGTCTTGTCAATCTTTACCTTTTCCGTTCCCAGATACTTTATGGTCAGGAGTTCCTTGCGCTTGCCGCTGTATATGTTCACTGTCACCACATGGCCCGGCTTCCAGGCGTCGTAAGGCAGCGCACGCATATAATAAAATGCCGAGAGCATATCAACGGTGGTGCCATAGGCTTCAAGTGTGCGTTTCTCATTACGGATAAGCTTTCCGTCAGTGTTCCAGGCGCGACGCGTACAATTTCCTATGGTCTTTGCGCCGGAATGGGTATAATCAACACGGTCATGCTTGTTGTCTTTCCCTTCGCGGGCAATCTTCTCATAAAATACCGGATGGAATGTCTCACGCACAATAGACCCTTTGAGGGTGTCACGCACCTTGTAGAAACGGTCGGCCCAGCTCTCGGAACGCGCGGTGAGACCGGTGATGAGATGCTTGCCGCTGTTACGTGCCGACAACGTTGCCGTGCCTGCCTGCTTGTTGACCATTCCCCATTTGTACATTACACGGTAGGTGAGTGATTCATCCTTAAAATCACATTTGACCGCTGCATTGGCAGCCAAAGCGCTTAAAGATAGAACGAGAAATGCCACAACATGTATGGCTGTGTATTTTATTGATTTCAAATGCATAATCGGTTTGTTTAAGAGGATGTTTAATAATAAATATTAATGCCGGGGCATCCTTCGGCATACTCTCCCTGACATCCCGTGACAAAGGACATTGCCTGAAAAAGTCAATCGTCAAACTCAAGAGGAAGAGCGTGACGGGCACTCTGCTCAATGCGCTTGTTGCGCCAGCATTTGCGGCACACGGCCACATAGCGTTCATTGCCACCTATCTCCACCTGCGCTCCTTCACTGACAAAATTGCCATCACCGTCAATACGGGCGTTGATGATGGTCTTGCGACCGCAGTTGCATGTGCTCTTCACCTCGTCAATTGTATCGGCTATCTCAAAAAGGCGTTTGGACCCTTCAAACAGATGGCTTTGGAAATCAGTCCTCAAGCCATAGCATATGATGTTTGTGCCGAAGTCATCAACTATGCGCGACAGCTGGTCAACCTGAGCGGTTGTGAGGAACTGGGCCTCGTCAATAAGCAGCCAGTCAATGATTTTTCCCTCTTTGCGGAACAATGTCTTGGCAAACGTATACAGGTCGGTGTCCGCGAAAATCCATTCGCAATGGCGCTCTATGCCGATGCGTGAGCGTATCACGTTCTTGGCATCGCGCGTGTCAATGACCGGCTTCATGCACAGATAGTCCATGTTGCGCTCTTCAAAGTTATAAGCCGTGGTCAGCAGCATGGCGGTCTTGGCTGACCCCATGGTACCATATCTGAAATAGAGTTTGCCTTTCTTGTACATTGCAATAAGTTAAAGCAGTTTACATGATGCGAAAGCGTGTTTTGTGGCTACCAGTCACTGTTGACACAGCTCTTCGGAGGCCAAAGTTAGCATTTTTTCCATACCTGACCATCCTTATTTTAAAAATTTAGTCTTCATTCTATAATTTTTATGAGAGGAACTCAGAAGCCGGTAGATCTGTTTTAGCGGCACTTTTTGCCCACCTTGCCATAATTTTCCGGACATTGACAGGACGTTTCATTTTTTTTACGTAAATTTGCCGTGATGAAGTATATTGGAGCACATGTGTCAGCAAGCCCGGATGTAAGCGCCGCCCCGGCAGAGGCAGCCGCCTTGGGTGCGACGGCTTTCGCCCTGTTCACCGCTCCGGAAAACCGTTGGCGTGCCCCGGCCCCGACAGAAGATGTCTGCGCCCGCTTCCGCGAAGAATGCGCGCGTTTGGGCTTTTCTGCCGCCCAGATACTTCCTCATGCCGGATTCCTGATCAATCTCGGCAGCCCGGACAAGCGCAAACTGGCTCTCTCACGGCTGGCATTCACCGATGAACTCAACAGATGCGCCATGCTCGGACTGACAATGATAAATTTTCATCCGGGAGCATCCCTCAAAGCTATGGATGATGAGGCTTGCCTGTCTCAGATAGCCGAGAGCATAAACATATGCCTTGACAAGACATCGGGGGTGAAAGCCGTTATTGAGAACACTGCCGGACAAGGATCAAACCTTGGCTGGGACTTCAGCCAGATAGCCTATATTATTGACCGTATTGAGGACAAGAGCCGTGTGGGCGTGTGCGTGGACACATGCCATGCTTTTGCCGCGGGCTATGACTTTTCCACACCGGAAGCCTATCAGCGCAGCTGGGAAATTTTCGATTCAACCATTGGCCGGGAGTATCTGTGCGGCATGCACCTCAACGATGCCGCACGCGGCGTGGGCAGCCGTATTGACCGCCACGCAAGCATAGGCGCCGGAAATATCGGTCACGAATTTTTCAGACGTATCATGGCTGATCCCCGTACCGACGGAATCCCACTCATCCTGGAGACTCCTGATCCGGGTCTGTGGTCTCAGGAGATCCGCACTCTTTACGGATATAGCGCACGGCCAACCGCCGGCCAATAAGTTCTGCAGCCAGTCAATAGAAAATCAAAAACCAACATTCCTTCATAACTTTAATTCTAACAGCATGTCAAACAAACCTGATTACGGATTTTGGAAACTCTGGAACCTGAGTTTCGGCTTTTTCGGTGTACAGATTGCGTACGCCCTGCAAAGCGCACAAGTCAGCCGCATATTCTCCACCATCGGCGCGGATCCCCATGACCTGAGCTATTTCTGGATTCTCCCCCCGCTGATGGGTCTGATTGTCCAGCCCATAGTTGGCTCAGCCAGTGACCGCACATGGAATCGTTTCGGCCGGCGCCTTCCCTATCTGCTCATCGGAGCTGCCGTAGCCATCATAGTGATGTGCCTGCTCCCCAACGCAGGATCACTCAACCTCTCTGTCGGATCTGCGATAATATTCGGACTCATAATGCTCATGTTCCTGGACACGTCCATAAACATGGCCATGCAGCCCTTCAAGATGCTTGTGGGCGATTTTGTCAATGAAAAACAGAAAGGTCTGGCCTACTCCATACAATCATTTCTCTGCAATGCCGGCTCAGTTGTGGGATATGTATGCCCCATCATTCTGGCGATGTTTCTGGCCAACACAGCTCCTGAAGGAGAAGTTCCCGCCACGGTGACATGGTCATTCTATATAGGAGCGGCTGTGCTTGCCCTCTGCGTGATCTACACAATGGTGAAAGTCAAGGAAATGCCTCCGCGCCAGTATGCCGAATACCATGGTATTGAGTACGTTGACAAGGCAGCCCGCAAAAAAGCCGACAAAAAAGATGCCGGAAAAGAAAATATGTTCGTCCTGCTTCGCAAGGCCCCCAAAGTGTTCTGGAGCGTGGGTCTGGTGCAGTTTTTCTGCTGGGCAGCATTCCTTTACATGTGGTCATACTCAACCGATGCCATTGCCAACCATGCTTTCGACGCCCCGGCTGTTGAGAGTTTCAAAGGCATAAAGATTTATGAAGGAAACACTGACAGCAACGGCGAGAAAATATATAAGGAGTTTGCCGACAAATACATATATAACGGCGACAAGCCGGTCATTAGCGACGGCCATCTCTGTTTTGGTGGCGTGGACATCAACGGAGTCTTGACAACTCCTGCCACACTCTCTATCGGCACAGACACAATTATTGCCGGCGGTGAGATTGTCTACGTGGGCGGGGTTGCCAAAGTCACTCCCGATAATGGCGTTGTTGCCCGGTCAGGACAGACTGTCACTGTCGATGGAGAAGATATTATTCTTACGGAAGATGCCCTGACACATTCAGCGCTGTCACTGATCAAACCGGGAGAGACACTCACCATGGCACATATCTCTACAGTTGACCGCACCACCGGGAAAACCGTACTTGAGCAGACCGAGAAGATCACCACCACCGGCGCACAGGAAATTGCACCCATAACCTCCACTGTGCTCAACTCAGCCTCCAAGCAATATCAGGATGCCGGTGACTGGAACGGTGTTCTGCTGGCCATCCAGGCCATAGCCGCCGTGGTGTGGTCAATAGCCCTGGCCCGCTTCCGCAAACGCAAACTGGCATACTCACTGAGCCTGCTTCTTGGCGCCATCGGATTCATCTCAGTGATGTTTATCACCAACCGCTATGCGCTCGGAGTGAGCTATGCCCTCATGGGCTGCGCCTGGGCCGCAATGCTCGCAATGCCGTTCACAATCCTTACCAACGCCTTAAGCGGCAACCACATAGGCACCTATCTTGGCCTCTTCAACTGCACAATATGCATCCCGCAGATTGTTGCGGCACTGGTTGGCGGCGGCATCCTGTCATGGTTCGCGCCGTCAGCCAACGGAGCACCTGACACTGTATGGATGCTTGTCACCTCAGGCATTCTCCTTGCCATAGGCGCACTGGCAGTATGGGGCATACGGGAAACTTTTGGCGCCGGCGGAAAAAAAGACGGCGAAGGCGTGGAACTTGTGTCACCCGCCGCGCAGGAATTAGCAGACACTGAAATGTAATGGAATCACTCAGAGAACTGTTCAAAATAGGGCACGGCCCGTCGAGTTCCCACACAATGGGACCGCGGCGAGCCGCGCTCTCGTTTCTGGATATATGCAACGCAGATAAACCCGCACGCTTCGAAGTCACCCTCTATGGCTCACTGGCCGCCACCGGGCGCGGCCACATGACAGACAAGGCCATCCTTGACGTGCTCATGCCCGTGGCAGTCACTGACATTGTATGGAAGCCTGACATCTTCCTGCCATTTCACCCCAATGGCATGACATTCAAGGCTTTCGGCGCAGACAATGCCTTGTTGCAGGAACGCACATGGTTCAGCGTGGGAGGCGGCAACATTGTTCTTGCCGGAGAAACACGCACAGCATCGGAAAGCGTCTATTCAATGCATACAATCTCGGAGATACTTGAATGGTGCTCCAAAACCGGGAAAAGCTACTGGGAATATGTCGGCGAATGCGAAGGGAACGGTATCTGGGACTATCTGCACCAAGTGTGGCAGGTGATGAAAGACGCTGTGGAACGCGGCATAGAAGCCGAGGGAGTGTTGCCCGGCGGACTTGGCGTGCGCCGCAAAGCAGTCAGCTACTATGTACACGCCGCCGGATACAACCAGTCACTGAAAAGCCGCGGGCTTGTGTATGCCTATGCCCTTGCCGTAAGCGAGGAAAACGCTTCAGGCGGATTGATTGTCACCGCCCCGACATGCGGATCATGCGGTGTGCTTCCGGCTGTGCTCTATCATCTGCACACCTCCAAAGGATTCAGTGAACAACGCATTCTGCGCGCTTTGGCCACCGCCGGACTTTTTGGAAACGTTGTCAAGACCAATGCGTCTGTATCAGGAGCAGAAGTCGGCTGTCAGGGTGAGGTCGGAGTTGCCTGCGCCATGGCCGCCGCAGCGGCATCACAACTTTTTGGCGGTACTCCGGCACAGATAGAATATTCAGCGGAAATGGGACTTGAACACCATCTGGGCCTGACATGCGATCCCGTCTGTGGACTTGTACAGATTCCATGCATTGAGCGCAACGCCTACGCCGCCGCCCGCGCCCTTGACTCAAACCTGTACGCGGCATTCTCCGACGGACAGCATTCAGTGAAATTTGACCGAATTGTCGAAGTGATGAAACAGACCGGCCACGACCTCCCCTCCATCTACAAAGAGACTGCACAGGGAGGCCTCGCCGCCATACAATAACCACAGCCCCTTGAAAAAAACAAACATCTCCGGCAGGAAAATACCGCGTCTCCTAAAACGTTATGGCGGCACTTTCCTGTTGGCCTTGTTTTTCCTGATCTGCACATACCTCTTCTGCGTCTATGACTCTACATTTGTCAGCGACGCGACTGTGCTCCGCTGGGTAAAAGTGGCACAAAACACCTTTTCTGAGCAAAACACAGAAGTTCCTGATGATGTGATGCTCATAAACACCTGCTATGACCGTACTCTTGTTTCTGCCAAAGACAGCGAAGGATTGCCATGTGGGAATATTGACATCACCGACAGGCAGAAGCTACTGCGTCTGATGCAAATATTGAAAAAGCATAATAATTACAGATACATTGTTCTTGACATAGGGCTTTCAACAACAGAGCAGACGCCCTATGATGACTCGCTGTTCTCAACAATTGAGTCAATGCAAAGAATAGCCATGGTCTTGCCTGAAAATGAGATGATTGATCCTCGGCTGAAATCAAAAAGTTACGATAATTTTTACAACACCTCCCGTTTCAGCTCTGACTGTCTGAAAATCCCACTTGTTGACAGTGTTAGCAATGGCTGCCTGATGCTGCATGTATTTACAGAACTGACCGGAAAGAAATTATCACATACCGGTCCGATATATTATTCCGAGGGGCATCTGGCAAGACCAATCTTCTTCCCCAATTATTACATAGTATTCAACGAAAAGCTTAATGACAGCAACGCTGCCAGTCCAATCAATTACTATAATCTGGGAACTGACATCCTGAACGAATGTTCACCGGAGGAATATGCTGAACTGTTCCAAGACATGACAATAATTATCGGAGATTTTGAAAAGAACGACAACCACATGACATATGCCGGACAACTGGCAGGTCCGCTCATCTCACTTAATATATTGTTGTCATTACAGGATAATGCCCATCACATACCATATTGGCTTCTGGCCATCCTGTTTTCAATATTTTTCATTATCTCCGACAACATGCTTCACCGTCCTTACGCGACATCAATCAACGAGTCACAGAAGATGTTATCTACAAAAAAAGGCATCTCAAAAGGATTGATTCCGTTGATTCTATTATCCTCCCTGTATTCCTTTGTCCTGACCGCACTATGCGTCATCATATATCTGTTGACCGGACAAGCCTATGACATAATGTTCACAGGCATTCTGATTGGTGTGTCACACTGCGTCATAAGAGTTATCAACAGACACAAAAATAAAAACAAAGCACTGCAAGACCAATGAAATCTATTGTTTTGACACTGACCCTATTTCTTACATGCCTGTTTGCAACGGCCGATACGTTTGAAATCACCAATATCTATAACGGTAAGATGTATTCAAACAAACATGTTCTTGTAAAGAAACAGACCATTACAGACAAAACACCGTTGCGGTTCAGTTCAGACAAAGCAGTTATCTACCTGAAAAACAGGTCAAAACACTTTAGAAAATATACCATCAAAGCATCCGCTTTCAATAAAAAGAAATCTAAGACCTTAGGCGATTTTCTAAAGCCATTGAAACCAAATAAGCAAAGGATGCAAACCCGTATAGGTGCAGACTCAGAATTTCTTAAAGACTATCTCGGGGACACTATTTACTGGACCGATGACGTGTGCATTCCTACCGGAATGCCAAAATCCGCAACAAGAAGATTCGCCATAGACATTGTCAACAACACTGATTCAGTACTCCACTCCATAGAATTGCCAACAGAAGACAATGGCCGGATATTCAGAATGCCCGCAGAGCATGTTTTTGGGAAGGATCGCCCTGACACTCTGAATGTAATTGTTAAAATCGGAACCTACAACATAGATACTGACCGAACATACTACGAACCATTATCATCAAAAATCCTCCTTATCCCACTTCCAGACTGACATGACCACAATACTTCGCAATATCTTCTGCATCTGTCTTTGCCTGATTATTTATATTCCGGCATCGGCAACAAATGATCCAAGCAGTAAAGGCACAAAAAATCTTGCCGAAACTTTCCTTGACGGTAATTTGGGGCAATTTATCGGGAATGTTGATCCTGATGACTTTGAAAAAGCCTTGAGAGAACTGATCAAATCACCTGCCGATTCCTTTCTGATTGAAAAAACATTTTCTTTATATGCCGCCATTAATATTTCAAACGGTAGCTTAGACTCCAATCTTAAGAATCAGGCATATGAATTGACAAACTTGTATAAACAACAAAAACAATTCGGGGCAGATTTTTCTGAATTTGTCAAGACTTTTGTCCCATTGTCTTTAGGCCTTTTCTATTACGATTTTTCTGATTATTCCTCAGCAAGAATATACCTCACAGACGCTAAAAATGCCTCTGCCAAAGACAGCCAAATGTGGAGCATGGCAAACATATTTCTTTGCCAAATTGACGCTGACAGCGGAGATAAACAGTTAGAGGATATTGCGATTTTTCTGAAAAACCGGATCTCCGACCCAAACGCGCCTCTCATTTCCAAAATTTTAATAAAAAGACATTTGGCTGACAGCTATTTTTTTGCTGATGAGTATGATAAAGCATTAGAGGTATATGACGAACTTTTTGCGGACCTTTACAATCACAAAGGGCTTGAGTATTTTTCCATAACTAATTTTCTGGACATAGCTCATGCATCACTGATGAAATATGCAGAGACAAACAACGGACAATATCTTGATAAGTCACGAAACAATTTTTTTAATGCGATTGAATTATATGTAACACAAGAAATGACCGATGCAGAAATTGACTTCCGCATTGCATCGATCTCTCTTATGGATAATCTTTTCACTATCGATCCAAACAACATTACAAATATTGATGATTTAGTCAATTCTGTAGATAATTTCTGCAAATATTTTCATCTCTTTTGTCGCGACATACTCCCTACTCTCACCACAACAGAACGTGCAACGTTCTATCAGGGAATGATCGCACCGATTATTGCGGACGTCATGCCACATATAATTCAAATAGCAGAATCTTTCCGCGCCAACCATCTGATGTACCAGTTTTTACTTGACACACGTGGATTACAACTCAAATGCAACCGGACTTTCGCTGATATAGTAAAAAAATACGGGACTGACAAGATAAAAACAGCCTTTGATAAATACATCCATCAGAAAAGTGTTTTGAAAAAAGCAGAAACATCCGAGCATCTGACTCAGGAGAAATATGCGGAAATAAAACGAGACATAGATAATCTTAACAGAAAATTGCTTGACTGGCAGAAAGACAGCGGGCATGATATTCTGGGTTGGATGAACACCTATGTGGACCATATTCAGAGTAAACTGGAACCTGATGAAATTGCTATAGAAACTTTCATATATGATTTAGGTGATGGAAACCGATGGTACTGCGGACTCGCCGCGACAAATGACAAGACAGGACCTATTCTATTTGATATCATATCTGAATCTGATTTTAAGGCTCTGGAGTCAACACCACAGATTCTTGGCAAAAAAGTATGGGAAGATTTTTTTGAGTATATGCCGGAATTGAGACGTATATATTTTGTACCATGCGGCAGAATGGTGAATTTTCCGATTGAACTGTGCACGGATTCATTGTATGCATCAAAAGATGTTGAAATAATACGTCTCTCATCAACACGTGAGATTTTAGACTCAGACAAAAAAATCCCCCAAAAGATACATGCTTTCGGAGTGACGGAGTACAACGATGACATTTTTCCTGACTTGCCCGGTGCACGCAAAGAAGTGAAAGATCTTGCCTCGCTATTTCCGAAAAACAGCCGTACAATCAGGCTTGACACCGAGGCTACAGAATCTGAGTTCAAAAAGCTTTCCGGAACGTCAGCGGAGCTGATTCATGTGGCGGCTCACGGGTACTATAATAATCCCGGCAACAGGGCCGAGAATGCATTGGCTAACTGCGGACTTGTTCTCAGCGAATATACCAATGAGAATGTGGAGAATGAAGACGGACTGCTAAGCGGTGAAGAAATTTCAACGATGAATCTTGCCAATGTGGATATGGTGACTCTCTCATCATGCAACAGCGGCAATGCCATTGCCACTGAAGAAGGTGCTTATGGCCTACAGCGGGCTTTCAAACTTGCCGGAGTAAAATCCATACTGATGTCGTTGCGGGAAGTCAAAGACGATGGTCCGACAAAAATATTCATGCACAATTTTTACAAGTCCTATAAATCGGACGGAGACAAATACAAGGCTTATCGCTCGGCTGTAAAAGCGGTGAGAAAACGTTACTCCGGCATTGCCGACTGGGGAGCGTTTGTGCTCATTGACCCGTGACGGACAATGCCGGAGAGGTGTTGTATCAAGTCTGTTGCGTCAAGATGGCTGTGTCAGCGCACAATCACATGGCTTGCGGATGTTTTACCACCAGGGTGACTGGTGACTTTTATATAATGTCCAGGAGCAAGACCTGATTCCGACACAAGGATTCCCTGCAGATTATAGTATTGCGCTTCTGTCTCAACGTCCGCAGTTACGTCATCAATTCCGCTGGTTGATTTCACGGTAAAGACGGAGACGGGTGTCATCTGTTCCTGGCCGGAATAAACGGCGCACATATACTGTTTTCCGGCTTCAGCACCGTTGAAAGCGCCGGAGAATGTTACAGGGCGGCTCTCTCCTTCTTTCACAAAGACATTTCCGCCGGGAATAGTTCCCACGCTGCTCACAGATGTCTCTGAATACGGGAAAATGACCAGAATCAGTTCATCACCGAAATAGCCCGTCTTGCATGTCACTGTACTTGTCACGGTCATATTGCTGCTGTCCACATTGTCTGCATCGGCAACAACAGGCTTTGTCACATTCACCTCGATCTTGTCAGGCTGAGCATTGAGTGTGATCTGCTGCATGTCGCTGAGCTGTGCGCGGGTGGAGGGATCAACAAAACATATATAATAAGTGCCAGCAGTGAGTTTTGAGCCTGTCCATGATGTGAAACCTGAAGTATATGTCACATCCTCTGACCGTCCGCTCATAAGATCAAGCGGATAGCTTGCGCCGATGGCGCAGATGTTTCCGGAATCGCTTATGAGTGCCAGTGCAATCGCTCCATAGAATTCAGATGCCCCTGAATTGTTCACCTTTAGAGTTACCTCATATTTTGAATTCACATAGAAAGGCGTCTGGGCCTGCACATCGCTGATCACCAGATCGGCGGCTTTACCGGCGCTGAAATTCACCGTCTCACTGCTTACCGACGCATTTGCCGAACCAGTGTAGGCAAGTCCGACGGGGATATCGCGCCATTGGCCCGAGGAAGTACGGAAACACGGCGTGACAACATAGTTGCCATCAGCAAGCGATTCGGGGACAACGGCCTCATATTCAGCCAATCCGGCACCCGACGTCATATTTGTGAATGCGCTTCCGGTTCCGTATACCGGATCACCGCCATCCACCGGAGTAAACTTAAGTCCCAGCGTGCCGCTTATGGCCACTGGCGTGAAGTTGAACGTGTTCATGGCCACATATATGGCTGATCCTTTTGTGGTCTGTGTGGTGGAAAGTTCAAATTCTGACTGTCCGTAAAGCTGTTCATAGACAGCAGAGCCGTCCCGCGGAGGTGTCACACCATATATTATATCCTGGTCATAGTTGTATCCTGACGATGAGCCGCCTATACCCTGCGTCTCGGGGTCAAGGGCTGTCAGCAGAAAATAGCCGTCGCTCATTCCGCCCCAGCCCCAGTTGATATGGAAATAGCCGTCCGAGCTATAGCCGTCGCAGACAAAAGAATGACCGCCGTCCGAACTCTGGCCCGAATACTGCACAGGACCATATTCCTTCAGATTGTCATAAACAAGCTGTTCCCAGTCATAGAGGCCATAACAGTTACGGGGTATATAGCGGACACCTTTGTCATAGTCAAAATAATTTATCAATGCTGCAGGCAGTGAAAAAGATGAAGCTCCGCTCTCGCTGGTGGTGTAGTTCATGTCAACGGCCACGCCACAGCTGTACATAAGGTTGGCGACAGCCGCTTTCTGGGCATCAGTGGAACTTTCCGTGTAGACATCGGCCATGTCAGTCCATGCATAGGTTGTTGACGCATAGTCAACAGACAGCGTCTGGCTGTTCCACGTATATGAATGGCTTGAAGTGCCTTTTGCTGGCCAGTTGTGATACTTCATGACCTGTGCCAGAGCGGTGGCCACACATCCTGTCACGCAGCGCTCGCCTGACACCTCGGGACAGTCATCATTGAACGGCGCATCCTGATTCCAGTGTGTGGTGGTGAGAGGGCTTATGGGCTGACGTGTGGGCCGTGCGGCAGTGAACACCTTGCGTGCAGGCGTCCGCAAACCGCGCGCATACTCAATCTGACGTCCATATTCCTCAAGCCAGTATCTCAGGGCAGGTGCCACTGCCCCATCTCCATATGTGCCATTGTCAGAATATCCCAACAGTGCCGGCGTTGAATCATCAGCTGAGACAACAAGGCAGGCATTCGCCTCCGTGTCATCAAAAACATACACAGCCGGCTCATCGGCAGCGGTGACAGTATAGGTCAATACAGGCCTCAGAGCGTCGGCCTTGAACATACGTACTTTGCGGGCGGTCCGCAACTCGCCCATGGCGCGCTGAAGCGCTGCGTCAGGCGACAATCCCGACGCCATGCCCGTGCATGACAGTAAAGCCAGAGCGGCAATCAGCAGTGTGTTTCTTTTCATAAATAAATAGTTTAGAGCATAAGATAATATATACTATCCAACAACTTTTAGCATGTTTTTGCTCATCCTGACGCTATAATAATGTATTTTTCACACATTCAGTGATATATTACACAATAAATCATTAACTTTGCACACAGCATATTATGCCACATCCGCATATATAAACCACATATCACACATCAGATGAAACGTTTCACCACATTTGTTCTGGCACTGGCCGCCGTTATATGCGCCAATGCCTGGCGTCACGACTTCAAGACCGTGGAGGGAGATCCGATGAACTCACTTCTCTACACCCTCCCCAACGGCATGAAAGTCTACATGACCGTCAATAAAGAAAAACCACGCATACAGACCTACATAGCAGTGCGCGTCGGCGGCAAGAATGATCCCGCCGAAACCACCGGTCTGGCACATTATTTTGAACACCTCATGTTCAAGGGTACCAAGCAGTTCGGCACATCAGACTATGCCGCCGAAGAGCCGATGCTTGACCGCATAGAACAGCTATTCGAGACCTATCGCCACACCACTGACTCAACAGAGCGCGCACGCATCTATCACGAGATCGATTCAGTGTCATATGCCGCCTCCCTCATAGCCATACCCAATGAATATGACAAACTGATGAGCACCATCGGTGCATCCGGTTCAAACGCCTACACAAGCTATGACGTGACATGCTACGTTGAGGACATTCCCTCAAACCAGATAGACAACTGGGCACTCATTCAGGCTGACCGATTCAGAAACCCGGTGCTCAGAGGATTCCACACTGAACTGGAGACTATCTATGAAGAAAAGAACATGAGCCTTACCTCTGACAACTCAAAAAGTATAGAGGCGCTGCTGAACATGCTCTATCCGGCTCACCCCTACGGCACTCAGACCGTTCTGGGCACACAGGAAAACCTCAAGAATCCGTCAATCACCAACGTAAAGAACTATCATAAGGAATGGTATGTGCCCAACAACATCGCTGTCTGCGCAAGCGGTGATTTTGACCCCGATGAGTTTGTCGACACTATAGAGAAATACTTTGGCGACATGGTCCCCAACCCATCGCTCAAACACATCAGCATGCAGCAACAGCCTGCCATTGACAAGCCGCTGAGCCGCACCGTGAAAGGTCCGGATGCCGAGACAGTGTTCATGGGCTGGCGCATTCCGGCAGCGGCCCATGAGGACATGCTTGCCCTCAACGTTCTCTCCGAGGTTCTTGACAACGGACAATGCGGACTGTTTGACATCAACATCGCCATTCCACAGCGTGTGCTGACGGCATCGGCATTCCCCTACAGCATGGCCGACGGTGGCATGCTGATTGCATACGGACGTCCCAACGAGGGACAAACACTTGCCGAGGTACGCGACATAATCCTTGAGCAGATAACCCGACTGCGCCAAGGTGAATTCAGCGATGAGCTTGTGACTGCGGCGGTGAACAACCTCAAAAAACACGTACAACGGCAGCTTGAGAGCAATTCAGACCGCGCCGACTTGTTTGTAAACTCATTTGTAAACGGCGAAGACTGGGAAGAGACAGTTGCTCAGCTCTCAAAAATAGACAAAATCACAAAAGCAGACATTGTGGCTCTGGCAAACAAATACTTCGGACCGGACAACTATGCCACAGTATTCAAAGAGCAGGGCAAGGATGACACCGAACTGAAACTTTCCAAACCGCAGATAACACCCATCGCCACCAACCGCGACAAAAAAAGCGACTTCCTTGCACGCATCCAGAGCACCAAAGTTGAGCCTATAGAACCGCGCTTTGTTGATTTCAAACAGGATATGACCACCGGAACGGCCAAAGACGGCAAGATTGAAGTACTTTATACAAAAAACACCATCAATAAACTCTTCACCCTTACGTTTGTCTATGATCTGGGTAATGCGCGCCAGCGCGCTCTGGCACTCGCGTCCGAGTACATTGACCTGATCGGTAACCCTGACATGAGCGCCGCACAGATAAAGACCGAATTCTATCGTCTTGCCTGCTCCTACCGATTCTCGATCGGCCTCAACCGCAGCTATGTGGTCATCAGCGGACTGTCAGAAAACATGGACAAAGCTCTGGCACTTTATGAGAAACTTGTTGCGGAGGCAGTCCCCGATGCTGAAGTATGGGCCGCCTGTGCCGACCGACTTGGCAAAGCCTATACTGACAGCAAGAGCAACCAGCGCATCAACTTCTCACGTCTCAGCAACTATGCCCGGTACGGAAACAAGGAAAACAATCCCGTGCTTCAGACCGGATTCACTCCCACCCAACTGAAAGGGCTGAATCCCAAAGAAATCACTGATGCCGTAAAAGAACTTTCGCAATACAAGCACCGCATCATATATTACGGACCGGAAGACATCGACAATGTGATTGCACATATTGATTCAGTCCACAAGATTCCCGCCGAGATGAAGGATACGCCCGCCGAGCGCATCTTCCCCGACGCTATTACTGACGAAACGATCATATACGTAGCTCCCTACGATGCCAAACAGCTCTACATGGCAATGTTGTCCAACCGCGGAGACACCTTTGACGCCGGAAAAGACGCCATGCGCCATATCTACAATGAATACTTCGGCGCGGGCATGAACACCATCGTGTTCCAGGAGATGCGTGAAAGCCGCTCATTGGCATACAGTGCCTCGGCATATATGCAGAAGCCGTCAAAGAAAGACCGTCCCTACATCTACACCACCATGATAGCCACCCAGAATGACAAACTGGGCGATGCGATAGATGCATTTCTGGAAATCATCAATGACATGCCCCGCAGCGAGAGCGCGTTCATCCTTGCCAAAGAAGGCCTTGACAGCCGTATGCGCACGGAACGTGCCGACAAAGACGCAATTCCATGGCTATACATCAACGCCCAAGACCTCGGTGTTGACTCAGTCCAGGATAAAGTGCTCTTTGACGCAGTGAAAACGGCTACTCTGGATGACGTGGTGAAATACCAGCAGGAGAATGTCAAGGGACGTAAGTTTGTCTATGCCATACTGGGCGACATCGAGGACCTTGACATGGACAAACTCAACAGCATCGGACGCGTGGTCAAATTGACCACAGAAGACATATTTGGCTTCTGATCCATTGCCAATTTGCCATAACCGAGGGCCATCTTTCCCGAAGTTGGGGAAAGATGGCCCTCTTTTTTGCCGTACACCCCGCTTTTTTATAAAAATTGGACTATAAATGTTGTTCTACTTGTCAAAAATGAATTATATTTGCAGTTGCAAAACAGGCAATCCGGCACATTGTTCCGGCAACAGAAACCTGAAACCCCAAAAGCGGTGGACATATAATATTCAACCTTAATATAAAACACTTTTATGAACAAGAAACTTTGCTTAACTCTTGCAATCGGCACAGCTGTTCTTCTCAGCTCATGCGGCAAGAAACTCGGCCAGTTCAATTCCGACTATTTCAGCGTGAATCCCAATCCCCTTGAGGTTGTAGGTGAAAAAGTTCCGGCAACAGTGACCGGCAACATTCCCGCCAAATTCTTTGTCAAGAACGCCAGTGTGACTGTCACACCCTATCTTGTCTACGACGGACAGGAGACAGCCTCACAGGCATATACATTCCAGGGCGAGAAAGTACAGGGCAACGCTCCCGTTGTCAGCTACGAATACGGCGGCACTGTCACCATCCCGGTTTCATATAACTATGTTCCCGCAATGGCAAAGAGCGAGCTGATGCTTGACTTTGTCGTAAAACAGGGTAGCAAGACATACGCCCTTCCCCGTGTGAAAGTTGCCAACGGTGTAATAGCCACTGCTGCTCTTGCAAATGCCGCAGGTGTAAATCCGGCACTCGCCCCTGATGCATTCCAGCGTGTCATCAACGACAAATATGCCGCAGACATCCTCTTCCTCATCAACAAAGCCAACATCCGCGCCGAGCAACTCAAGACCGACGCCATGGTTGAACTTCAGAAAGAGATCAAGGCCACATACGGAGACTCAACACGCGTGCTCAAAGAAATCAACATCAAGTCATACGCATCTCCCGACGGTACTCTCGAATTCAACACCGCCCTTGCACAGGACCGTGAGAACACCACAAAGGGATACATCAAAGATCAGCTCAAAAAAGACAAAATCAAAGAATTCGGCGAACTCACAGCACAGTTCACACCTGAGGACTGGGAAGGCCTGCAGAAACTTGTCAGCCAGAGCAATATTCAGGACAAAGATCTGATCCTCAACGTACTCTCGATGTACAAAGACCCCGAACAGCGCGAACAGGAACTCCGCAACCTCATCAACGTGTTTGACGTTCTTGCTGACCAGATCCTCCCCAAACTCCGCTACTCACGCATCACAGCCTCTATTGACGTGATCGGCAAGAGCGACAGCGAGATCAACGCCGCATTTGACAGCAATCCCCGTTCACTGACAAACGACGAACTCCTCTACGCCGCAACCCTCACTGATGACAACGGTCGCCGTCAGGCCATCTATGAGGCAGCCACCCAGATCTATCCCAATGACTACCGCGGATGGAACGACCTTGGCATGATCCAGTACATTTCAGGCAACTACAACGGTGCCAAAAACTCATTCGCCAAATCAGCACAACTTGCGGGCGGCGCTGCCGAGCCTCAGATGAATCTGGGTCTTATAGAGCTTCTTAACGGCAACTACGCCAACGCCAACAAATACTTTGGCAGCGCAGCCGGTCAGAACGGGCTGGGCGATGCTCTGGGTGTATACTACCTGAAACAGGGTGACAACGCCGCTGCAGCACGCGCATTCGCTGACTCAAAGAGCAACAACGCCGCTCTGGCACAGATTCTCACCAAGGACTACAGCAAAGCCAAATCAACACTTGCCGGCATCAACAAACCCGACGCCCTCACCTACTATCTGACAGCCGTTCTTGGCGCACGCACCAACAACGAGTCCATGCTTCTCAGCAACCTGCGTCAGGCCATCAAACTCGACAACAGTCTTGCAGCACAGGCCGCCAAAGACCTCGAATTTGCAAACTTCAACCTCAGCAGCATTCTTAATTAAGAATCTGTGACATAACAGACCATGACGGCACATCAGTCTCCAGCAGAACGTGAGGCGGATGTGCCGCCATAGTATATAACCATACATGGCAATCCACAATAATACCGGTACATGGGGCGAGAACATAGCTTGTGACATTCTCGTGAAAGAAGGCTGCGCGATAGCCGAGCGTAACTGCCGATGCAAAAGCTACGAGATTGACATAATCGCCATGCGCGGTGATGCCATTGTCTTTGCCGAAGTCAAGACACGTTCCGAAAACGGCGATGATCCCTTTGACGCGCTCACACCCTCCAAACTGAGGCAGATGCTGCGTGCTGCCGACAACTATGTAAAGACACACAATATCCCCCACCGCATAGAATTTGATTTTTTCGCAATAACCGGAAATGAACATCATTATCAGGTGGAGCACATCAGGGACATGACAATGCCGCTGATGCGCACACGCAGATAACTACATAATCCCCACTCAACAGTCACAGGCTACCTTCCCCCCCACATTCTGCCCGACAGGCAGAATGCCCTTGCGTATCTTATGGCCGGAAATAAGGCTTAGGGAATGTATTTTTTGCGCACATGAATACTAATTCCATAACATAATATCAACGCTGCGATGTTAAACTTGTGTCAGATACAGCGTTTTTCATTTTTTTTATTAACTTTGCAGATTATTTGGTGGAATAGGGTCTGACCTGTCCATTCTATGTATGCAAGGCCGAGCCAATACCTACATGACATGGTAGCGCTCCCCTTACAACACATTTAATTATAAAAACCTAAGAATAAGTTAATCAAAAAGATAACCAATCAACTGAAAAGATGAAAAAACAACATTTGGCCGCCATGCTATGCCTTACAGCTGCCATCTCGTTCATTTCATGCCACGATGACATTGGCATAAATGAAGATTCAGCCGGCAAAGGACGCATAACACCGCGTGTCGATCTAAACACCGCTGTTGAAAGCTCTAAGAAGGAAACCTCGCGCGCCGACATCAGCGACATCACAGTCCACGATCTCTCACTCACCATCAAAAGTGAGGACGGTTCCTATTCAAACACATGGGCATCCGTGGACGATTATGATCCTGAGACATCTTTCAAAGTCGGGAAATACACAATTGAAGCCTCCTACGGCAACTCAAAGAAAGAAGGCTTTGAATGCCCCGTGTTCTTCGGCACGCAGGACATAGAAGTCCTTGAGAACCAGCAGACGCCCGTACACCTGACAGCCTCACTTGCAAACTCAATGCTCTCAATAACATATACTGATGAATTCAAACGGTATATGAAAGAGTATGACGCAAACATACACAGCAGCGGCGGCCAGTACGTGTACTATGCACAGAACGAGACACGTCCCGCCTACATCAATCCGGGCCAGACCAATGTGAATGTCTCATTTGTCACTCCCGCCGGTCAGTCAGCCTCGCTCCAGATAGCCAAATTCACTGCTGAAGCGCGCCACCACTACCATCTCACCATTGACCTCAACAACGGCACAGGAAGCGGCACCGCCGTTCTTGTCATTGTCTTTGACGAAACACTTGACCAGGAGAACCTTGAGATTGAGCTGAACGACGAACTCTTCAACGCTCCGGCTCCCGCAGTCAAAGGTGCCGGTGACCTTGGGAATGGAAAAGTATATACACATATCTTCGGTGATGAGTGGAACGAACCACTGAAAGCCAACATCATAGCGCGCGGAATCATCTCTGAGCTCATAGTGACCACTCACAGCCAGAGCCTCAAGGAACAGGGTTGGCCTGATGAGTTTGACCTTATGAATGCCGATGAAGTCATGAAAGCGCGTCTTGCACAGCTTGGATTCACTTACACCGGCCTTGGCAGTTCAACTCCGACAATGGCTGTGCTGGACTTCACTGATGTTGTGAATCACATCAACGAGGCCGATGACAACGCCAACAACTTCACCATAGCAGTGACTGACCGCATGACAAAAGTTTCCGAGCCTTTCTCATTCGCAGTCAACACTATCCCGATGACACTCAGCATTGACACTCCATCATCACTGGCTGTCGGTGCCACCGAGTTCTCATTCAATCTGAACTTCAACGGCGCCAATCCTGAAAAGAGCGTCAAATTTGAATATAGCAACGAGCGCGGCACATGGACTCCGCTGCAGACCATCAGCATCGCAGCTACAGACACTGAGGGCGTATACCACGTCACCACCTCCGCGCCTGCCGACGCCAAGCCACTCACCGTACGCGCTGTCACAAAAGTGAAGAACAGCGATGGTCTGACTGTTGTGCGCGTGGCCCCGCAATACACCGCTACGGTCGACGATAAAACAGTCTGGGCACACAAAGCTACCGTGACACTTGCCTCCACTGAGGCTGAGGCGTCTGACCTTGCACGTCTGGCAACAGTGTTTGTCAGCACCAACGGCACAGACTTCACAAAAGCAGAAGCCACAGTCTCAGGAGCCGACATTCACCTCACCGGACTTAACGCCGCCACACAGTATACCGTGCGTGTGAGCGTGACCGATGATGTCTCCCAGACATGCACTCCGGTGATGTTCACCACCGAGTCCCCTCTTGGCGTTCCCAACGGTGACTTCGAGACCCTGAGCCAGACACTGCATGAGTCACAACTCAATCAGAACGGCCAATGGGGTATCACCGCCGGTATATATTATCAGTCTTATCTGACATACACCATTTCCGAACCTGCCGGATGGGCATCTGTAAACCAGAAAACTACATCTTCATCAACGCGCAACTCATGGTTCGTGGTGCCCTCCACATTCAACAGCACCCTTGATTGGAAATCCACCGTTCCTAAAATCAAAGTTGTGGGAACCGGCGGCGGCACAGAGACCCCGGCCTCCTATGCCGGGTTCACGGCACAGTCAGGCAGCAATGCAATGGTGCTCCGCAATGTGGGCTGGGATCCCGCCGGAACAGTACCCTCAAGAGAATATCACGCAACCTCAGGCACATCCGGAGAGAACCATTTCAACCAGAAAACCGCCAACGTG
>JAUNPQ010000095.1 GCA_030536615.1 Bacteroidales bacterium
AACTATACTTAACAATAAAAAATAATACAATTTATCAACCCCAAAAACAGCTAATTTAATTATGAAAACAAAAAGTTTATTCTTGCTGACCATTACCATGCTGGCACTGGCAGCGTGTTCGGAAAACGAGATTACCGAACAAAACCCCGAGGTGAACAAGCCAATCGGATTTGATACGTATGCAAGCGTGCAGACACGCAGGCAAGAAACGGACATCGAGTTCATAAAGCAGCATGGGCTCGGAGTTATGGCATATAAGACAACCGGAGATTACAGTACAACCGGAGCCAAAGAAGAATTCATGAAAACCCAGAGAGTGACATGGGATAAGACCAACAGCAAATGGGAATATAGCCCCGTAAAATTCTGGCCTGCAGGAACCGATGAGAAAGTTTCGTTCTTCGCCTATTCGCCTCCCTACGACATCACACCGACATCCGCTGACGCAAGCAACAACCCCAAAATAGCCTATACACTACGAGACTACCAATATCAGATGATAGACATAGTAGTGTCCAACCCCGAAGATGCGACCAACAATACAATGAACATGACTTCGGCTTCGGGAACAGTAAAATTCAAGTTCATGCACCCGCTGACCAGAGTGGATATGGTAGCCAAAACAGGCACGGACATCAGCAAAAACAGCGCTACAAAGGTATTCATCACAGGCGTATCGCTGATACACACCAGCAAGCTGAACAAAAAAGGCACACTCGATATGAAAACCCTGACATGGGCAGACAATACAACGGACTACTTAGCTTCTCCGTATGCGCTGACAGCATACGATAATCAAAATAACGAGTGCGGTATCTTGAACCTGACGGCAGCCAACTTCGCAGGCTACACCACCTCGTCCATAGATATCTCTGCAGGAGGAACAACCGCTACATCATTATTCATTAAAAAAGCAAGCGGCCAAAACACAGACGAATTCCTGTTCCTCCTCCCAGTAAACAATGGAACAGGAACAGCCAATGCCGGTGACGTAAAAGTAAAAATAGCATACGACATCGTGAACAAGACAAGCGACACCACCCACGCCAAATCTTCAGTCGAAAAGACAGTGGACCTGCCCGCCGGTGTCTTTAAGAAAGGCTCAGCCCACAAATTCATATTCACCATCGGTCTGAATGCTATCACATTCGATGTAGACACAGATATGGGCTGGGGAACAGTAACTGATAATGACATAACTATCCAATAACCAATCCTGTCAGAAGTGAAACAATCGCCCCTGTCAGAGGTGCCCCCCTTGTCAGGAGTGAGACACCCACTCCTGTCATGCAGAGCGCAGCGAAGCATCTCTTCTCCTTACATACAAGAGAAGAGATGTTTCTGAGCGAAACCAATGAAACGCCAATCAAAGTATTGACACACGCCCGAAGAAGGTTGAATGTCTTTCTTCGGGCACACAAAAAACTCTTTCTAATAAAAAAAGCAAGCAATAATGAGAAGAATAAAAGGTACATACATCCTCATTCCACTATTCTGCACCCTACTGTGCATCGGTTGTGACAACGAAGACACAACCCTAATGCCAACACAGCCCATCGGCTTCTCAACATCAGTAGACGACAGCAATACCCGTGCCGACAGCGATACCGATGCCGCCACCCGTGCCGAAGCCACCACAGCCAACCTCACGGAAATAGGCGTATTTGCATACAATACAGGCACAAGCTACATGGCCTCCACAGGTTTTGCCCCCAATCTCCTATGCAACCAATCGGTGAAGAAAGTAAACGGAACATGGACGTACAGCCCCGTAAAATATTGGCCCGCCAACCCCAACGATAAAGTCTCATTCTTTGCATATGCACCACACAGCGCCTCTGTGCCTTCCGGTGGTGACCAAATATCAGCAGCTCCCACCTCTGTCACCACAAATGGCAGCCCCGCCATCATATATGCACCCGTAAAAGGCGAACTCGACATCCTATACTCTTTAGGCGAACTGAATTGCACCAACAATCATGGCACCGTTCGGTTCACCATGAAGCACGCTACGACCAAAGTAATCTTTAAAGTGAAAGTGGAAGGCGGCGGGTCAAAGACGATAACCGGAGTCAGCACCGAGTGTGTCTATGCTACGGGAATCAAATTTAATGGTAGCGACACCGGAATCACTGTGAGAACTCTATCTAAAAATAGAACCACTTGCACCGCCACCAACCTCAACATCACCGCAGGCAGCACAGCAACAACCGTCAAAGAATTCTTCCTGCCGCCCGACCACATGACAGACACCAAAGTATCACTCACCTACCTCGACGGCAGTACTACCAAAACCATAGAAACCACCCTCCCCAATGCCGACGACTGGACACCGGGCAAAGCCATCGGCTACACCTTCACTATAAAGGACAACCAAATCATCTCCATCGCAGTAGATGCAGACATGGCATGGGATGCACAGGAAAAGCCCAAACCCAAATATGAGGGCTACGACTATGTCATAGCCACCGCCGAAGACCTTGCCAATTTCCGTGACGATGTAAACAACGGCAAAGCCACAAATAAGAACGCCATACAAATAGCCGACATCAACTTGCAAGACCTCGCGAGCAGCAGCAACAGCAGCCATACCACAGACGCCAATGACTGGTTTCCGATAGGAATAGCCGAAAAGCCTTTTAGTGGAACCTATAACGGGAATGGCCACACCATAAGTAATTTGAATTTGGGAGGTGCGAGATACCGTACTACCGCCGGTCTTTTCGGTGGTAGCAATGGCACCTTGATAGGCATACATCTACGCGCTGTAAATATTACACCTCTCGCAATCCTGCAATATACAGGGGCATTAGTAGGATATGCCAGCGGAGGAAATATAGCGGCTTGTTCCGCCAGCGGAAGCATAAATAAAGTTTCTTGCTATAATGTAATAAATGATGGCAAGGTATACGCAACAGGCGGATTAATAGGAAGTGCAGCCAATACCACCATATCCTTCTGTCGTTCTGATGTTAATATAGGAGAAAACGGAATTATCACCGATAGAGCAAGTACTGCACCTTACCTCTGTTATGTAGGAGGATTCATAGGAAAGATATCCGTATGCAACATCCTATCCTGCCGATCTTCGGGCTACATAAAATTGGGAACTTTTAATGCACCAAACCAACATATTATCAGGGTGGGAGGCTTCATAGGCAGTGATACTGATGGTAGTATTGGCAACGAGATTTACGGTTCTTATTCTTCTACTACGGGAGCAATAGAAGTCTCTTTCACAGGGGATTCCGGCTCCTCTTCCGGTTCAGTCCAAGAATTGCTCATAGGCGGTTTTATTGGTTATACCGGCTCTGCCGGCTCTAATACCTACAATTGTAGAGCTTGCTACAGCTATAGTCCTATCACTTTAATACATCCCCAATTAGAGAACAGCAGTACTCTTATGAGCAATTTCCGTATTGGCGGTTTTGTCGCTAAAATAGAAACTACCAGCAGAATAATAAGCTGTTATTACGGTCTAGACCTAAAAGAACTGAAGTCTGGGGTTTTTCAAAATGCTTTAACCGCTTACTTTTTCGCGCCCAGCAGCTCATATGTACAAAGTTGCTATTATGTCAGCCAAGGAAAAATAGCACAAAACATCATGTGGAATGGCGGTACATCAAACACAAGATTCAACTTCATAAAGTATGCCCCCGCCACCAATTCATATTTTACGGATTACATAACCAAGCCGTGGAATTCTCGAAAATTCTGGAAAGAAACCCCGGCCAATACAGCATATCCCGAAATAAACTACGATGAATTGAACATTACCCCCTAACCTGAAAAAACAGCATAACAATGAAAAAGTATATCCTACACACCCTGTACAGTGCGCTCGGCATATGCGGCATGAGCCTATTAGTACTCTGTGCCGCCTGCACGGAACAAGACGGGCTACCCTCTGCCGACCCGCAGCCCCTCACCCTCGCCATAGGCGAGACCATCCCCTTTGTGAAAGCAACAGGAGGTACCCACACCCGCGTCGCAGATTCGGGCACAGCCTTAACGTGGGAGAACGGCGACAAGATATATCTTGCCGCAACAATCACCGCAAGCGGAGGAGCCACTACGTATGCCTACTCCACCGCCACATACACCATCAGCGGCAGCACCGGCACTTGGAGCGACCCCGACCCGGCACTCTCCGCCCCGTCAGGCGCCACCGTCAATATAGAAGCCATCTATGCCAAAGGCACTCTGTCCGGCAATATCCTGACCCCCACCGCAAATAGCGTCATAATGAAAGCCACCGCCACGGGCATCACAGTTAACGCCTCTACCGCCGCCATTCCGTTAAAATTCAAAAGCGAACTGGTGCGGTTGGAGGTAACCGGAATAGTCGACGCTTCCAATACCGTTACTGCCAGTTCTTTCAATATTCCCCAAAGCATAGACACACAGCCCGCCAACGGCAGTTTCACCATCACTCCCACCGCCGCATCAAACACTCTCACGCAAAATGGAGTGTATTATGCACTCCCCGGAGACATATCCCTTACCACCCTTAATAAAAAAACCATAGACCTCGCAGCCGCCGATGTCAAAGCCAACCAGTCCTATCCCATCGATATGAGTTCTGAAAACGGCACCATACGTCCCGACGGCGAGCCTTTTGTATAGCTGACATAGGATATTGAAAAACAGAATCATAAAAAAGGGTTGTGTCAAAATGTAAAAGTCCTATCACTCTGTCATTCAGAGGAGCTTGCGACGAAGAATCTCCTCTCTTATGTATGCAGAGAGTAGATTCTTCGCTACGCTCTGAATGACAGACTATACCTTAGCGTAAAAATCAAAAGATGTTTTGAGCGAAGCTAATGTCACTAATGGCGCATATGATATAAATTTAATTTAAAAAGAAGATTAGTTTCCATAAGAATTTCGTAATCATCCCAGACAAGCGGATTTTAAAATCTATAAAATAGTCAAACTAACCCTCTTACCTAATCCTTCAAAGATACGAAAAAGAATGGAACTTGATTCGCAACGTTTACTATTGGCTCGTGAGATTCTCACCACAGACAATACTGAATTATTGCAAGAGATGACAAGAGCCTATAAATGTATCAAACACCGTTTGTCACAGCAAAGGATACCAAAAGCGGAATGTGAAGAGGATGCTACATGATTCTCCTCCATAGATATGTTCAGTTTTGCTTGGTGAGTTTTCACTTTTTGCTTAGTTTTGCACATGAAGTAACTATCATACCCTATGGATAAGCTTAGAATGCAAACGAATAATCAGGCTGATGTCAATTTTCGCAAACTCGCCGAATTATTTCCCAATATTGTAACTGAAACGATTGATGAGAATGGCAAAACAGTACGTGCCATTGACAAGGATTTACTGATGCAAGAGATTTCAACTGCTGTAGTTGAAGGTCGTGAAGAGCGCTACCAGTTTACATGGCCTGACAAACGTAAAGCAATTCTTGCAGCCAATGCACCCAGTACCAACACACTCCGCCCCTGCGAA
>JAUNPQ010000096.1 GCA_030536615.1 Bacteroidales bacterium
GTTTATATCCCTTTGTTTTTTTATATCGAACTGTGCCTCGACAACTGTTTTCTTATTGTTGTCACGAATTGACCGCGTGTCGGCACGTCCACCCATGACAAGTGATAATGCGCTCAGAATAATTGATTTGCCCGCGCCTGTCTCACCGGTAATGATATTAAGACGGCTGTCAAATTCTATATCAATTGACGCAATGAGGGCATAATTGGTAATATGTAATGATTTTATCATTTTTCTTTACCTTTGCGGATTTTTTCAAGACGTTCCTGATCAGTGGGATAAATGGGCTCAAGAATCTCATAGACTTTGGCTCTTTCTTCAGCAGGAGCTTGTGAGTATACATTTACCAGTTCATCCAGCTTTGCATCGTGGAACATGCTGAGGGCCACTGACATCGGGGCTGCATCGTATACTTTTTTCAGATCTTTCATAGCATCGGTTATAGCTGCCCTCCCTTTATCGGGAGAAAGTGCCATCTGATCAAGTCCTGACCGGTGATATTTATAATAAAGGTCTCTTATAACCTGAGTATTGGCGTCTGTGAAAGAGCTGAGTACAGCACTTCTGTTTTTAGTATCCTCAAATGCTTTCCATCCACTCTCGCCCGACGATTGCGCCCACTGCACAATCTGTTTCAACTGATCAAAGCAAACGTCTCCACCCCGGGGTGCAAATGTGTCAAAATCCATAGCCAGAACAAGGTATGCATAAAAGTTAAGAATGGCCGTAAGCTGGCTTTCCATGGAATTTGTTGAGAATGTGAGAGGTTCGTTTTCCTGATAGTTGAACTCTATCTTGTTGTCCTTGAAATTCAGAACCGTAGTGGTATAAGCTGAGTTATAGACAGGACGCGTGGCCTGAATCTGCAGGTCGCCGGTAAAGGTCTGATCGTTCACTTCCTTGATGGTAAAGAAAAGCCTGCATTCAATTTTTTCATTGGCATAAAACTGGGCCTTGGTGAATATATTTGTATTCATATATTCATTTATGGCCTGCTCAAGTGTCTGGAAGACACTCTTATTTGTTCCTGAAACCTGATCGCTGTTTATCTCAACCTTGCAGTTAAGTTCCTGACTGCGTGCAACCATGGGGCACAGTAAGGCGATTATGGATATTACGGAAACTTTTAGGAGGAAAGAGGTATATTTCATAACAATTCTAACAATTTATTCACAATCACATACCGAGTCAAGGATGTCCGCTGCCACTTCTGCTTTGCTTTTCAGTGGAAATTCAAGACTATGTCCATCAGCGAATATGATTGTTATTTTATTGGTGTCAGTAGCAAAACCGGCACCGGGGTCGCGCAGAGAATTCAGGACTATGGCATCAAGCCCTTTTCTTTTCATTTTGTCAACGGCATGCTGGAATTCGTGATCCGTCTCGAGTGCGAATCCTATGACTTTCTGATCTTCGCCTTTATGCAGACCTAAGGTCATAGCTATATCCGGGTTTTTAATCAACGGAATATTCTCAATGCCATTTTTCTCGCGTTTTATCTTGCAGTCGGAGAAATTTTGAGGAGCATAATCAGCCACGGCAGCCGCCATAATGGCATAGTCGGCCTCAGGGAATGATTGTTGAGCCGCATTGAGCATTTCCCGCGCTGTTGTGACTTTTATTACTTCAATGGCCGGATTGTTGGCGGTGAGGCTGACAGGGCCGCTTATAAGTGTGACTTGTGCGCCACGTCTTGCCGCTTCCTCGGCCAATGCATATCCCATCTTGCCGGTTGAATAATTGCCTATATATCTTACCGGATCAATTGGCTCATGAGTGGGACCGGCTGTTATCAGTATTTTCTTGTCTTTGAGTTTATCTCCTGAAGCAAAGAATTTTTCCAGTTCCCCTACAATTTCCTCAGGTTCACGCATACGCCCTTTGCCGCTGAGGTGACTGGCAAGTTCGCCGGTTGCTGCATCAATGATATGATTACCATAGCTTTTTAGAAGCTCTATGTTTCTGACTGTCGAGGGATGTCTCATCATGTCAAGATCCATTGCCGGAGCGATAAAGACGGGTGCCTTGGCTGAGAGATATGTTGTGATGAGCATGTTGTCCGCGACCCCGTTCGCCATTTTGGCTATTGTGGATGCTGTAGCAGGGGCAATGACCATGGCATCGGCCCACAGACCAAGATCAACATGTGAATGCCATTCTCCGGTGTTGGCCGTGAAAAATTCGCTGATGACCGGCTTGCCGCTCAATGATGACAGAGTGACCGGAGTGATGAATTCCTTGCCATTGGGGGTGATGACAACCTGCACCTCACATCCCGCTTTTATCAATAAGCGCAACAGGTAAACAGACTTGTAGGCGGCTATGCCGCCACTTATCCCCAATATTATTCTTTTACCTTTCAACATGTCAATACGGGCGCATTGTGTGGAAATGTCATTTCCCGATGCGCAGTTTTATGCGTGTAAAACAATCCTTGGTGTTTTTGGTGAAATCACCCTGCAGAATCCATCCATAATATCCCGGATCGGTTTTTAAGACGTCCTCGGCAAGCTGGCCCTTGTAACGGCCAAAGTTTATGACCTCGCGTTTCTGATCATCATATATAAGACGTCCCATGAAATCAACATTCTTGTTTTGCGAGGAATATTCCGAGAGATCTTCTATCTCGGTTGGCAGGTCATCATACTTTTCCAACTGGGCAAGCAGCACTTCATAGGTTGCCAGTGTGTCAGCCGATGCACTGTGGGCCTTTTCCAGATCTTTTCCACAATAGAATCTGTATGCGGCTACAAGATTGCGCGGTTCTTTCTTGTGAAATATGGTCTGTACGTCGACAAAACGTGCCTTTGAAAAATCAAAATCCACATCTGCGCGCTGAAATTCCTGATCAAGCATTGGAATGTCAAAACGGTTGCTGTTGAATCCGGCAATATCACATCCTTCCATGTATCGGGCAAGTGATTTTGCAATCTGTTTGAACACCGGGGCCTCTGCCACATCCTCATCCGTAATATGATGTATGTTTGTGGCTTCCTCAGGAATATGCATTTCCGGATTGATTCTGTGTGTCTTGAGCTCTGGTTCTTTATTGGCGGGGAAAACCTTGACAGTAGAAATTTCCACAATCCGGTCTCTGGTCAGATTGACACCGGTTGTCTCCAGATCAAAGAAAACGATAGGCCTTTTCAGATTGAGTTTCATCCTTGTTCGCTGTGTCTGAATATTGAAACGATCAGAATTCGCCCACAGTCATGGGCATGAGCAACATTATCAGTTCTGTATTATCTTCTTCCTCAGCCGGGCGGAAAATGCCTGGACGACCGGGATCGCTAAGGTTTATCACAACATCCTGAGTGGAGATTGTGTTGAGCATCTCAAGCAGGAATGGTGCACTGAAACCAATAATCAGCTGTTCACCGGTAAAAGAGCACGGCACTGTCTCACGGGCGGACATCATGAGGTTGTTGTCCTCTGATTTGAGTTCAACTTCCGAGGGGGTGATTCTGAATTTTTCCAGTCCATATCCCGGATCCACAAACAGGCCCACACGGCGCACGGCATTCAGGAGCGTTAGGCGGTCAGCTGTGAGCGTGAGATTGTTGTTTCTGGGAATCACACGGTTATAATCAGGGAAATTGCCTTGTATGAATCTGCAGTTAAATGAGAATGTTGTGTTTTCAATGGTTGCGCTTTTTGCAGTGAGCGTTATTGTCAGTTCCTCATCGCTTGAGAATACAGACCTGAGAATTGTAGCCGGTTTCGCGGGCACGATACATGAGGCCGAGATGCCCGGGTTGACTCCCTTGTCTGAGAATTTCACCAGCTTGCGTGTGTCAGTTGCCACAAATACCATCTGGTCCGGTTTTATGTCAAAGAACACACCCATCATCAATGGACGGTAATCATCAGTGCTGGCGGCAAAAAGCGTATTCTCTATACCGCGGACAATTGTTGATGAGGGACAGGTGAATACCTTTGGCTCGGTGTCATCCTCGTCTTTTTTAAACATAGGATATTCCGCGCCGTCAATTGCCACAAAATCATATTGGCCGCTTGAATATGATACACGTACATTTCCCCGAGGATCAACCTCCACAGTGATACCCTGCTCGGGAATCTCTTTCAATAAGTCTACAAAACGTTTTGCCTCGATGCAGAAACTTCCTGATCCTTCCGCTTCTGTCACCGGCACGCGCGCTGTCAATGCATTTTCAACATCAGAGCCTGTAATTGTCAGTGTATCACCGTCAAGTGACATCAGGAAATTATTAAGCACAATCAGAGCATTCTTGGAGTTAATCACTTTATTGACCGCCGAAGCATAAGTGTAAAGCGTCTTGCTGGGAACGTTAAATTTCATATTATGGCGTTTTATATTTTGATGCAGTTAACTGAATTTACCATACAAATTTACTATATTTCCGCCGTTCATACAAATAATTATCTCTCAAATTCCTTTGCCATAGCTGAAAGTACTAAAAAATACAGGCTGGGAGAATTTCTCCCGGCCCGTACTCTATTTAGCGTTGTCTTTATTACCAGATCACGACGCGTTCCTCCTCAGGCAGCCACATTTTATCGCCGCTGCCAATGTTGAATGCTTTGAAGAACGGCTCTATGTTGCGCAATGTGCCGTTCACGCGCCAACGGCCCAGTGAATGAGGGTCGCTTTTTGTGCGTGATAGAATCTCTGCGTCACGGATATTGTTAGCCCAGACGTTTGCATATGAGAGGTAAAAACGCTGGTCTGGTGTGAAGCCGTCAATAACCTCGCCGGCGCTGTCTCCTAACGAATTGTGATATGCAGTATGGCTTACTCGCAGGCCTCCCTGGTCGGCAATGTTCTCTCCAAGTGTAAAGCGTCCGTTGGCATGGGTGTCACCCAGAACAACTATGCTGTCGAATTGTGCAACAAGACCGTCGGCAAGCCGTGTGAACGCTGCGGCATCCTCAGCAGTCCACCAGTCGTTGAGATTGCCGTCTTTGTCAAACTGGCGTCCCTGGTCATCGAAACCGTGAGTCATCTCATGGCCGATAACCACTCCGATGGCTCCATAATTCTCTGCGTCATCGGCCTCTGGGTTGAAATACGGTGCCTGAAGGATTCCGGCGGGGAAACATATCTCGTTTGTAAGAGGTGAATAATATGCGTTTACTGTCTGGGGGCTCATGTACCAGCGTGTTTTGTCAACCGGTTTACCGAAATCTTTGTTGTTGAAGTCTGTGTTGAAAAGTATGGCAGACTGGACATT
>JAUNPQ010000025.1 GCA_030536615.1 Bacteroidales bacterium
GCATCACCGTGCATCTTGTGAAAGAGCTGCCGCAAAATCCCGCCGGTGAATTCGTGGCTGCCATAAATGTTGACTCCAGACGCAAAATAGCCGCCAATCATACGGCCACGCACCTTCTTCATCAGGCTCTGCGTCAGGTACTCGGCACACATGTGGAGCAGAAAGGTTCATATGTGTCGGCTGATTCACTGCGATTTGACTTCTCTCACTTCCAGAAGCTTACGCCTGAGGAGCTGCGCAAGGTGGAACATCTGGCAAATAAATATGTGCGTCAGGCCACCTCACGCTGCGAATATCGCGACATGCCGATTGATGAGGCTCGCGGTCTGGGAGCAATGGCACTGTTCGGAGAAAAATACGGTGACAAAGTGCGAGTCATAAAGTATGATGATTCTGTGGAACTTTGTGGAGGTACGCATGTAGCCAATACCGGTGAGATAGGTATGATAAGGATTTTGTCTGAGAGTTCCATCGCTGCCGGCATACGTCGCATTGAGGCCATTACCGGAGAAGCTGTTGAGGATTGTCTTGATGAGGCCACATACATGTTGCAGGGAATTGCAGCCATGTTCAATAACGCTCCTGACATAAAGGAGGCAATCCGGAAAGCCATTGAGGAGAACGCCGAACTTAAGCGTCAGGCTCAGGAGGCATTGTTGGAACGGTCAAATGTAATGGCTGCCGAACTCCTTGTGAAAGCGCGTGAGATAGGCGGAATAAAGGTTGCTGCATTGCAGGGCGTGCGTCTTCCTGATGTGGTGAAGAACATTGCCATGGCCATACGTCGTGACTCGCCCCAAGCCACTGCTTTTGTTGCAGCCACCAAAGACCCGTCAGGCAAACCGCTTCTCACTGTAGCACTTACTGATGACCTTGTGTCGCAGGGAATGAATGCTGCGCAGATAGCGCGCAATGCCGCCAGGTCTATAAAAGGCGGCGGAGGCGGTCAGCCGGGATTCGCTCAGGCGGGGGGCAAAGACCCGGAAGGTCTTTCTGCAGCTTTCGATGCGATGATGTCAGCTTTCTGACAATATATCCATATCTCCATAAATATGTCCCCGACACGGCTTTTGCAGTTCTGTGCCGGGGATATGATTTGTGCCTCTAAACTTTAGCCGTCTCCGATTGTCTGAGGCATTAAAAGTTTTTAACTGTCCGCTTTGCTTTTAGCATGAGGCATTTGGTGCTCGTTCCCCAAAAAATTCGTAACTTTGCAACGGGAATATATTGCTATTCCCATCATTACATTGTTATATAAGCATTTTCAGCATCATCAGATGACCCTTGACAAAGCATTATTCATCTCTCAGGAAATAAACCCCTATCTGCCCTCCACTCTGCTTTCCGATCTGTGCCGTGACTTGCCCCAGCGCATTCAGGAAAAAGGTGTTGAAGTGCGCACATTCATGCCTAAATACGGTGCTATCAATGAACGCCGCAATCAGCTTCATGAAGTGATCCGCCTCTCAGGTCTCAACATTGTCATTGATGACAATGACCATCCGCTCATCATAAAGGTGGCCACATTGCAGCCATCGCGCATGCAGGTCTATTTCATTGATAATGATGACTATTTCTGCCGCAACGGAGCCTCGCAGATAGAGACTGTGGCACATCCTGAGGACAATGATGAGCGCATAATGTTCTTTGCACGCGGTGTGCTTGAGACCGTGAAGAAGCTGCGTTGGGTGCCGTCAGTGATTCAGTGCACAGGGTGGGTGACAGCACTCGCCCCGATATACATACGTGGAATGTACCGTGATGACCCCACGCTCAAGGACAGCAAAATAGTGTTCTCCATTTTCAATGATCGTCCTGTGGCTCCGCTTGATCCCAGAATCATTGATAAACTGAAGATGGATGGTTTCAGCGATACGGACCTCAAGTCATTGACTGATGCTGAGCAGATAGATGACATTGCGCTTTCAAAGCTTGCCATTGATTTCAGCGATGCCGTTTCAGTGGCATGTGCCGATGCTCCGCAGGAACTTGTTGACTATGCTATTAAATCTGGCAAGCCATTCATGCCATATCCCGGAGAGGAGAGCTATGCCGATGCCTGCCACGAATTCTATAAAAGTCTTTGAACGGGTGAACATTAAACGGCTCTCACCACTTAAAAATTCTCCTCAATATTGATTGGAAATATGAAAATCAGAAGATATATCACCGGCGTACGTGCCATGGCGCTTGGAGTTGTGACTGCTATGGCGCTCTCTCCGCTTGCCGGATGCGATGACGATTCTACGCTTGGCGGAAGTCTTGTAGAGAATGAGCTTGAAATTGTTGTCAATGACACTTCATTCACACTCACCGGTCACAGTGTAGCCGCAGACCCCATTCTGTCACGCACCACCACGCAACTTCTTGGAAATATAAAGGCATCGGAATACGGCACATTGTCAAGTGATTTTGTCACGCAGTTCATGCCGGCTATCAGCATTGATACTGCCGGTATAGCCGCCTCCGATATCGATTCACTGAAGCTTTTCATGCAGATGGCCACCGGCGCTTTCACCGGTGATTCAATTGTACCGATGGGTCTGTCAGTATATCGTCTCAACAAGGAGCTTAAAACTCCGATATACAACACCTTTGATCCGGCCGGCAAATATGACCCCACGCCTATAGGTTCCACGTTCTACAACTTCACAACGTACGGTGAGCCTGACTCAATCAAGAAACTTAACTATCGCACCATCAGTGTGAAACTTCCGGTTGAACTTGGTCGTGAACTCTATAGTGCCTATCGCCGCAAGCCTTCTGATTTTGCAAGTCCTACGGCATTTGCCGATAACGTGTTCAAAGGCATCTATGTGCGTACCACCTTCGGCTCAGGCCGTATCATCCGTGTCTCACAGACATCCATGCGCCTGTATTACCATGTGACCTCAAACAATGCCACCACCGGGCGTGATACCACAATAAAATATGTGGGCAATTATTTCGCCGTTACACCTGAGATCATCAGCAACAACAACATAAGCCTGCGCATGGCCCGGTCACTTACTGACAAGGTTGCTGCCGGACGCACGCTGATTGTGGCTCCTGCCGGCTACAGCGCCGAAGTGAGATTCCCTGTTCCTGAAATAATCAGGAACTACAATGAGCATGTCACTGACTTAGGTATAGTCAACTCACTGACACTCAAGATTCCGGTGGCGGTCATAGATAATGACTGCGGTATAGAACCGCCGGCAAACATACTTATGGTGCTTAAGAACAAGAAAGACGAGTTCTTTGCCGACAACAAGATCAGCGATGACAAAATTTCTTTCCTCGGCACTTATGATTCATCCGCCAAGACCTATACATTCAGCGGCATGCGTCAGTATCTTCTTGACATGATGCAGAAAGATGCCTTGACAACTGATGACTATACGTTTATGCTTGTGCCTGTGAATGTAGGGGTAGAACAGTCAACATCCGGAAGCTCTACCATAAACAGCATCACGCCTTACATCACAGCGCCTGCTATGGTCGAACTGCTGATTGACAAGGCGAAGATCACGCTTGTCTACAGCAAGCAGACGCTGAAGATGTAGCAGGTTGCTATTACAGACTTTAAAGGTATCGTTTATAAGGTTCACGCCGGCAGATGTCTGCCGGCGTGAACCTTAATATGACCTGTCTGTTAATAAGACATATATGATAAAAATGTATTATGTCATGAAAACAAAACTCTTACTTCTCACTGCCGCCGCATCAATGGTGCTGGCAACCGGGTGTGTAAGCAATAAGAAATACACGGCCCTGAAAAGCGATTATGACCGTCTGAACAGTGAATATAACGCCTCGCAGCTTGCACTTGCCGAGAGCAAGGCTTACACCAAAAGTCTTGACGCCATGCTCAAGGACGCCAAAGACCGTAATGCCGAACTGAAGAAAACCTACGATGCCATGCAGCAGAGTCTCGACGAGAGCTTGCGCCAGAGCACCCAGGGAAGCGTCAACATCGCCAAACTTGTTGATGAGATCAACGCCTCAAACAAATATATCAAACAACTTGTGGAGGCAAAATCAAAGAGTGACTCGCTGAATCTCATCCTGACCACTAATCTGACACGCTCACTCACGCCCGATGAGATGCAGGACGTCAACGTAAAAGTGCTTAAAGGCGTTGTCTACATATCGTTGGCTGACAACATGCTTTATCGTTCAGGCAGTTATGAGATCAGCCCCGCTGCCATGGGCATCCTTGACAAGATTGCCCGCATAATCAAAGATTACAAGGACTATGACGTTCTTGTGGAGGGAAACACCGACAATGTGCCCATATCACGCACCAACATCCGTAACAACTGGGATCTTAGCGCCCTGCGCGCGTCATCGGTGGTTCAGGTTCTTCAGAACCGTTTCGGAGTGAACCCCTCTCGCCTCACTGCCGGCGGACGCGGCGAGTATAATCCTGTGGCTGACAATACGACTGCTGGTGGACGTCAGAAAAACCGTCGTACCGAGATCATCATCACTCCCAAGCTCGACCAATTCCTTGATCTGATTGATCATGCTCCGGCTGATTCCGGCAAATGACCATTGCTACCGGATACACATAGACAAGGAGGTGCGCCTGCTGTGACGCACCTCCTTGTGGGTTTATGGTAGTAATCAAAGGTTTAAACAGCTCCTTATTTCACAATGATTTTGCCGGTGAATGTCTGGCCGTTCTTGTCAGTGATGCGGTAGGCGTTCATGCCATGAGAGAGTTTGTCGGCGGAAACAGTGGCTGCATCCGAGTCAACGTCTGTGCGACGCAGTTTCTGAACACCGGCACCGTCATATATCTCCATTCCGGCTATGCTGCCGTCAGGCATCTCAAAGCGGATAGTCTCACCGGGTGCAACCGGGTTTGGGAATACATTGACGCCGTTTACCTTGCGGATGGACAGAGCGCTGTCGTTTGCTTTCTCAATGGCATAGAGCGTATATTCAGTTGTGCCATCGTCTTTCTTGGCAGTCTCATAGATATAGTTTTTGTCTCCCACAGTCATCAGTGTATTGGATGGGATGATGCCGAGTTCAACGCCATCTTCGTTATATACATGGTATGTCACAACTGCAGTCTCCATATCCTGTGTGAATGTGACATATTCCCATTTGTCATCGTCATTGAACAGATGCTGCGATGCCCAGATACTGTTTATCAGGTCTAAATGACCGGTTTTGTCCGGTGACAAAGAGATTTCCTTGTATGTGGTCAGGTCATCATTGAGAATTGCGAGGGATTCAGTTGTATATGACACCAGATAGGCTTTGCCATCGGCGGTGTAATCTGTCCAACCGTTGGCATTTCCAACTTTTTCTGTCTTTATGTACTGTGCCGAGGCCGTGAGGCTTATGGCGACTGCCGCCATGGCTAATATGCTTTTTTTCATTGTTTTGTTGTATTTATGGTTTAAATGGTCAATAATAATTACCGGATAATGTGATAGTTGAATGCCGGGTTCTGTGGCTTTTATTTTGGGATATTTACCGGAGCCTCAAACCGTGGATTGTTGTCGACATCAGTCAGAGCCGCGTTGTTGTCTATGACCCTTTTGGGGAACGGCAGCAGCAAGGCGGGGTCATCAGGTTCAATCTTGAAGCGGGCCTCGGAGAACCAGTCCCAGCCGTCCACGTCAAGGCGGTCAACGCCTTTTTTGAGGCGCATGAGATCATAGAAAGACAGACCTTCGCCCCAGAACTCAATGCGTCGTTGCATCCAGATCTCATCACGGAGTTGTTCAGGTGTGGTTATTGTTTCTTTAACTGTATATGACGGGTTGCGGTATGTCTTTACAAAGTCAGTTAGATAGGCTATTGCGTCTGTCATATTTCCGCACATGGCCTCGGCTTCGGCCACAATGTAGTACATCTCTTCGACACGCATCAGCGGATAGTCTCCACGCCCGCCGTAGCTGGTATCGGCATTGTCAAATTTAGTGTTGAGCAGCACATGATCGGTTCTATCATCCGGAGAACCTCCATAAAACAAAGTCTCCCTATTGCTCTCAAGTATTTCTTTCTGAGCGTCTGTCAGAAACATATCCGCACCATATGCAATCAGGAACCATGCGGCGCGCCGGTCAGTAATCCGCTGTGGAGTATCGCCTGTTTCGTTATTCTCTGTAAAGTTCAGCACAAAATTGTGCGGGGCATATCTACCCGCTCCCACTGATGTATATCCGCTTGAGAATGAACTCATAAAGGACTGGAAATTGACGAGACCGGAAATTACTGCCCGATCTGTGTCTTTATAGTGCAGTCCCCACATCCATGCCGGTTCATTGATTGACACGAATTGTGGACGGGCGATGTCATTGATTGAGTAGGGCTCACCGTCAAAAAGTTCTATGGCTTTGAGTGCATCAGCTTTTGCGTCGGCATAACGCTGCATTACAAGATATGTGCGGGCACGCAGACCGTGGAGAACAGCCTCTGACATCATGGTGCGCGGCTCGTCCGGACGGGCTTCGGCACAACTTATGGCACCGTTCATCAGCTCTATGGCACGGTTGTAGTCAGACAGTATGAATGCGTATGTATCTTTCACTGTCGCACGGGGAATACCGGCTGTTCCAAGTGTGTTGAAGTTTTTCTCATCAATCAGCGGCACGCATGGTTTGTTCTCATTGCCGGCATAGGTGAACTGGTAGAGCTGTGCCATTGAGTGATAGCAATAAGCCCGCAGACCATAGGCCTGTGCCAGGTAGAACCTGTTCTCCGGTGATAAAACCTGTCCATGATATCCACTAATGACGGCATTCATGCGGTCAATCATGTTGGCAAAAGTGTTGTAAATCAATACATTCCCCACATGATTCGGCTGATTGTACTTATATTGTGAAAATTCTCTGAACCAGTTATACCCGCCTGTATTGCCCAACACATCAAGCGCTTTGCTGTCAAGTGCAAGATTCACTGCCGGCAGCCCGAAGTCTAAATGGTGGTAGTCGGCGGTTGTCATGACATCCTTGAAGTGGTCAACACCGTTATTGAGAATAATGTCTTTCCAGAGATATGTCTGGTCATTGGTCTCTTCAACCGTTGACTCACCGCCCCAGTATTGCTGGCCGTTTTCAGTTTCAAGTATGTTGCGGTGGCTGAGGGTGCCAAGAAAAACGTTGTCCTCATTGTATATGTTTACCGTTCCGGTCTGGGCATTATAGAAAGCGACTTCCCATTTGTCATCGCTGTTCACAACATTCTGAGAGGCTAAGTATGAGGTATAGTGCTTGCCTTCACGGTTGATAACGAGTGTTGTCAGCTGCTCGTTTGTCGGGTCGCCATAAGGACAGATCTTGAACTGTTTGTCCAGTGTAAGCCTGGGGGAGAAGATAGAGATTGACCATCCGTCGGCAACCCATTGGTAGCTTATCAGATTACCGTCGCCATTGGCATAAAGCGAGCCAATGCCCTTGATTGGCGGACTCAGCGTCAGTCCGCTTGCGGTCTGAACAGGCAGCACGCATAGGCATAATGCCGCCGCGGCCACTGTCAGAAATTTTTTCAATGTGGTAGTTTTTTCAGACATATGTTTATGATTGGATTAGTTTTGAGGCAAATTTAATATATAAAAAGTGAAAAATTACCCCCCCCCGGTTAAATAATGTTAACAAAACATTGTAGTGCTAATTGTTGCATGTTTTTCGTTGGATAATCGCCCGCGTTGTAGTATGTTGTAACTGAAAAAAAAGAGGCCGGTGGTGACGGAGGTTTCCGTTGTCACCATCGGCCTATGTGCATCAATATATGTGTGCTGATATGTGCGGCGAGCTAATGTAGAAGCTGTTCAGCAGTGGAAGTATCTTTCCACGAATTTCAGCATGAGTTCCGGGTCGTTCTTGGCCTGTTCAGCCTCATTTGTGTCGTATGATTTCAGTTTGCGGATAATGTCATTGATCATTGCGGGATCAAAGACATTCTTTGCCTCGAAAATGCCACGTACAGCCTCAAGGCATGCGGCGCTTTCGGCGCAGTTCACCGGCAGTTGGGCCAGACGGTCAAGGATGGCGGCATTCTCTGAGTTGTGGATGTTTACGTCAACATAAGTGTTGGCGGCAACTTTCAGGCCGTCTTCCAGTTCGTAGCCGTATCTGAGTGCAACGGCCAGTGATGCCATGAGCAGGTATACATCGGCTGAACCGTCGGCTGAGCGTATCTCCACTGTCTGTTTCTGTGTTGTGTCAAGGTGCAGTGATGCTGTGCCCGGATTGAGCTCGGCGCACATATCCTTGTCAGTGGTCCATCCTAAGGGCACGCGCACCAGCACGGAGCGGTTGCGGTCTCCCCAGCATACGTTTGTGGGTGCTTCCTGATGGGGGACAAGACGGAAATATGATGTGGGGTTGGTGTTGCCGAAAGCTGTGATTGCGGGTGCCAGTTTCATCAGTCCGGCTATGGCGCGACGTGCTGTCTCGCTGAGGCGGCGGTCATCGCCCAGCATCATGTTCTTGCCGCTGTCATCAACCATGCGCATGTGTATGTGTAGTCCTGACCCGGCTTTGCCAACGGTTATCTTCGGGGCGAAAGTCACATCATAGCCTTCCTCCCAGGCCAGATTGCGGATAATCCATTTGGCAAGCATGAGCTGGTCTGCGGCCTCAGGTGCTGACACGGGCAGGAATTCGATTTCATTCTGTTCATACACAATGTCGCCGATGGTGAAGTTTCCGACCTCGCTATGTCCGTATTTTATCTGGCCGCCGGTCTGGGCAATGTAGTGCATGCACCGTGTGCGCAGGTCATTGAATTTGGCAAAGGGCGCGCTCTCGTGGTAGTTGCGCTGGTCAGTGGCGGGGAAGGATGTGTCACCGGCCTGGATGACATAGTATTCGAGTTCGCCCATGCACTCAAAATGCAGCCCGGTCTCTTTGTTGAACTCATCGCAGGCCTTGACAAGTGTGTGGCGCGGTGAGCACTCAAGCGGATTGCCGTCCTTGTCAAAGAATGAGCAGAGCATTGTCACCGTCGGGATGGTGGCAAACGGGTCACGGAATGCCGATGAGAACCGCGGCAGCACATAGAGGTCACTTGACGATGCTGAAATGAACGGGAACAATGATGAACCGTCCACACGTTCTCCCAGTGTAAGTATTGTTTCAAGATAATCCAGATCGTTTATGACAAAGTTCAGTGTCTTGAGCCGGCCATCGGCGGCAGGATACATGAAATTGACCATTTCTATGTCATTGTCAACGATGTATCTGACTATGTCTTCACGGGTGAACGAGCACATAGGTTTCTGGAGATACCGTACCAGCTCGTTCTTGTTGAGGGATACTTGCTTGTCCGTCATGAATTTGTTTGTTTTGGTTGTTCCATTGTAATAGAGGTGGTCAAAAATACAAAGAATTTTCCACGCGCGGAGCTGTTTGAGATGACTTATAACAAGTTTTAACCAAAAAACAGCCCCGGGTTTGGTAAAATGACAATAAGTGCGTAATTTTATAGTATTATTACTAAATAGCCTCTAATAAAAAAATGTTGCCGGGTGTCACAATTGTGCAGGCCATTGCGTCATTATAATGAATACGCCCCAGAAAGAATGGATTCAGAGAGTTTCAGACAGCAGATTTTGCCCGTATACCAACGGATGTTCGCAGTGGCCCTGCGGATGTTTGACGGCAACCGCGACAACGCCTATGATGCGGTGCAGGATACCATTGCCGCTCTTTGGGAACGCCGCCGGGAATTGCAGATATCCGTCTCGCCCGAGGCTCTGTGCATCACGGCTGTCCGAAACCGTTGCATCTCTCTGCTCCGTGCACGACGCATGGAAGCCAGTATTGACGATTATGTGAATGTGGCCGCCCGCGATGATGCCGACAGTGATACCGAACGTGTCTATATGGCTGTCAATCTTTTGCCTGAAAGCCGCCGCACCGCGGTGAGGATGAGCATGAAAGGTTTTGACCACCATGAGATAGCATCGGAGCTTGGAACAACAGAGGGCAATGTGCGCCAACTTCTTTCACGTGGACGCAATCAGTTAAAAGAAATACTCTCTCATATATAATATATAAATGACAATGGATAGCAGAATACATAATGAACTGACGGTGCCGCAGATACGGCAGTTGCTCGTGAAATGGTATGACGCCGCTGCCACCGAGACCGAGGAGCAGGCCCTGATTGACTGGTTCTGTGCTGCCGATGAAGCTGACATTCCGGCTGATATGGCTCAGGATGCATCCATATTCCGCGCCATGGGGCATCTGTCAGAACCGCTTCCGGACGTCGCTGAGGCCGTTGAGGCCATAGACAGTGCGGTGTCTTTGGCACGCCGCCGTCGTAGGCGTCTGTTTGTGCGCCGCTTTGCAATAGGCACGTCAGCGGCTGCGGCAGTGGCGTTTGCCTTGTTCGGCATAGGCATGGCCGGGTCAATGGATGTGGATATGTCAGTGAATGGCGGTCAGGCTTCCTCACCCCGTGTGGCTGATGCTGTCATCGCTCCGCTTACGGAACATACCCCGGATGAAGATGCGGATTATACATATGCTGTGGAAACCCCTGCTCCGGATCAGAACAGTGAGATGATTGCCGAAGCATCCGTGAAACCGGTCAATGCCATCCGTAAAACAAAGAAGACTCCGGCTGATTATGGCTACCGCGAAATTGATGCCGATGAGGCGGCGGAGGTCATGGATGAGGTTTTCAGAATGCTCAACACATCCACCTCAGAGGCCATGGCGGCATCGGCCGACGGCGCGGGCAGAGAATTGCGTGTGATAAACCGTAAGGTGGAGAATTCGGTGCGGATGTTGAATGCTCCGGCACGCAATGCCATCCGGACCGTTAAAAATACAGAGACACAGATAAATTCAGTTATAAATCAATTAAACATTACAATATGAAAGCTATAAGGATTTTAATGGCAGCTATGGCTGTCATGACAGGACTGACGGTGTTTGCTCAGGCACCCGTGTTCAAGGATCTCCCCTCGGGCGAGGGAATAGAGAAAGTTTACATAAGCAAAGCTCTTATGCAGCTGGCAGGAAGTGCCATGTCAACGCCGGTGAATGGGGTGAATATACCTGATCCCTCCAAGATCAACAACATTGAAGTTGTTAACGTTGAGAGCCGCAAATATTTCAAGACGGTTGAGGAGAAACTGAACGCATATGTCAATGCCAACAAGCTTCAGGTTCTGCTGCAGAATGATGACGGAGAAGAAGTGACTGTCATATATGGTCTTATGTCCGATGACGGTAAAAAACTGAAGGAACTGGTCATATATAACAATGAAGGAGATGAACTGAATGTGGTTGTCATCAATGGAGAGATTGACCCGCAGAGCATAATGAGCAGATGAGGATTGATAAGTTGATAAAAGGAGTTGCCGCAGTTATGATTTTAGTTGCGGTGACTTCATGCGGCCGCCCCGGATATTTTGCGGGGATGAAATGTGACGGTGTACAGCGTCTGGCAGTCAACAAGGCGCTTATGGCTGTGATGTCAGCCAAACATAAAGACATGGAAGGAGTGAAGGCAGCCGATATGATAACAGCTGAGCCACAAGCCAGAGCCTGTGTCCTTGAGCGCATCGATAGAATTGTTGATGAGAAGAAGCTTGAATTTCTTCTGTCTGCCGACGAGGGTCCCAACCATGTTGTAATGTATGGATGTCCCGATGGCCCGCACTCAGTGAGCATACTGCTTATAATGGTTGATACCTCTGACGGAGTCCATGCTGTTGCTACGGACGGACATATAGACCTGAGCCGCAGAATGACACATATAGTTGACACACCTGCACTGCGTAAAATCACCGGGAAAACAATTCAGCAGGACAATTAGACACTATTGCACCTATTATCAGGTACTTTCTTAACATGTGTCTAATAGACTAACAAGCCTCCGGACGGGTCCCGGAGGCTTGTTAGTCTATGTATTTGTATCAGTGATACGGATGCACCATAGGCCGGAGCATTACACGCTTTCAGTCACGGTCTGACCGGCGTGGCAGACGCAGATTGCGCCAATAGCGTCGTATTGCCGTAAGATGGCGTTTTGTGGCGAAATTTGTGGCTTTCAAACTCTCGCTGAGTATATCGCGGAGTTTTGATGGTTTTTGAGTGTCATTGATCTGCGCCGGATCATTGTTGTCGGGCTCGGATGTGTATTCTCTGGCCTCACGCTCTCCGGTGAGTACGGCGAGTACGTTCAGTGCCAGTGATTCAAGCTCGTTTTCTCCCGGGTAGACATATATCGGAGCGATGTAGTCAACATGCTCGGCAATAAAGTCAGTCAGGCGTTTGGAGTGTGCCACGCCGCCTGTAATGAGGATGGCGTCGACATGGCCCTTGAGTGCCACGGCCATTTCGCCGATGGCTTTTGCCGTTGTGTAGCACATGGCGCGGAGTATGAGCATGCTGTGAAGGTCACCATGATCTATACGGTCAAGTATCTCAGGCACGGATGATGTGCCGAGATGGGCAACGAGGCCACCGTTGCCAACCATGAAACGTTGCATCTCCTCATGTGTGTACTTGCCTGAGTAACACAGGTCAATGAGCTGTCCGGGGGGTAGGGTGCCGGCACGCTCGGGGGTGAAAGGGCCCACGCCGTTGAATCCGTTTGTTGTGTCAATTATGCGGCCTTTGCGGTGCGCGCCAACCGATGTGCCTCCGCCCATATGGCAGACTATGAGATTCAGATCCTCATATTTCATGTCAATCTCCTTTGCATAGCGCCTTGCAATGGCTTTCTGGTTGAGGGCATGGAGTATGGACAGTCGTGGCAGTTCCGGCATTCCGGATATGCGGGCATAGGGCATGAGTTCATCCACCGTTACCGGATCAGCTATATATGCCTTGACTCCGGCGCGTTCGGCAATCTCATGTGCTATCAGGCCGCCGAGGTTTGAGGCATGTTGGCGCTGGGCGTTGACAAGGTCACGGATGAGGAAACTGTTCACCTCATATGTGCCACTTTCCACGGGATGAATCAGGCCTCCGCGCCCCACGCATGCATCAAGACTATGCAAGTCAATATTGTTGTCCGCAAGGGCTTTGAGAACAAGGTTCAGACGCCAGTCAAGCTGGTCAGACGCTTTCTGAAATGGTGCCAGTTCTTCGATGCTGTGCTGTAAGGAGGTGGAAAAAACAGGATTGTCATCTTCATAGACAGCTATTTTGGTTGACGTGGAACCGGGATTTATTGCGAGAATGCGATAGCTCATGTATGGGGGGATAAGAGTTAATTAATGTGCGGCAAGGCATGCCAGAGCTATTGAATAGAGTTTTGTGAGCGGAGTGTCACCGCGAGAGGTGAGCACACAGGGCACTTTGGTGCCGACAACCATCGCGGCAAGTTCGGCGTGGCCGAAATGGCTTGCTGATTTGAAGAACACGTTGGCGCTCTCTATGTTGGGGAACAGGAGGCAGTCGGCATTGCCGGCCACGTGCGATCCTTTCACTTTTTTCTCTTCGGCGACTTCCTTGTAAAGCGCAACATCAAGTGACAAAGGACCGTCGACGGTGAAATTGCCAAGCTGTCCGCGGTCACCCATCTTGGCCAGAATGGCGCCTTCTGTTGATGACATTACGGAGGGGAGCACCTGCTCTGACGGTGCGATGCAGGCCACTTTGGGCTTTTCTATTCCCAGCACGTTGGCAACCTGCGACAGATACTTTATGAGTACAGTCTTCTGTTTGAAGTCAGGCGCGGGAATTACAGCGGCATCGCTTATGCACAGCAACTTGGAGTATCCGGGCAATTCAACGACGGCAACATGGCTAAGTGTGCCCTTGGGAGGGAACAAGCCCGCATCCTTGTTGAGGATGCCGCGCATGTATTTGTCAGTTGACACAAGTCCTTTCATGAGTACATCGGCTTCTCCGGATGACACGGCGCGTACGGCCATTGCCACGCAGTTCACGTCAACAGGTTCATTGACAATCGTAAACCCTGAGGTGTCTATGTCCTCTGCGGCACAGACCTCGTTGATTATGCGGCGGTCACCATATATGGTGGGTATCACAAGCCCCTCCTCATATGCGTTATGAACTGCTTTGAGGGTGTGTGCATCCTGTCCGTATGCAACAGCGAGGCGGCGGGCGCCTTTGGCGCGTGCCTCATCTACGATTTCTGAAAGTCGGGTGATCATTTGTGTATCTGTCTGTTTTATGTGATATGTGCGGTGAAATCAAGGTGCATCATGTCACGATTCTGAGACAAAGGTAAGACAAAATTTTGCAACGGTCAAACGTTGTCAGGCCATTTCGTGGGGTAATTAACAATTCTTTTAATTCGGCGCGGTGAAGTGGTTGGAATGATGGGGGAATGAGGCTTCTGTCGGGAAGATTTATTGCGGTTTATGGCGTGGCAAATATGGCACGGTTATACTGAACATCGCCTAATGCACTTGTAACAGGTACATTAGGCGATGCTATAAAGACTTGTCTATGTATATATGCCTCGGCTCAATAGGAATGTGAGTCAGCGTCAAGTTCGGCAGGTGTGAGCGGCTCTTTGTTCATTTTGCGCCACACATATATTATGTAGAAGAGTACAACCGGAATGACAAGTGAAGCGTATGACATCACTGTCAGCGTAAATTCCGTGGATGATGAATTGGTGATAGAAAGTGATGAACTGATTTCGGCGTTGGAGGGGTAGAAAGCTGTTGCGTTGTATCCAGCCAGCCAGAACAGCACCATCACAACCATCACTGTCCCCACGCCGCTGAACCATATTCCGTAGCGCCAGCGTGTTGAGAACGCTGATTTGAATATGCCATAGAGCACGGCGAGCGCACCGACAGCCAGAACCGGTATGCACCACCACATTTCAATAAGATTATGGAGATAGATATTGGACTCGCGGATGAAAGAGCCGTCAGCAGTCTGTCTTGCTCCGGATGATGTCAGAAGTACGGCCACAAATCCGATGAACAGCACTGCAAAGATGCATCCGTTTAGGAGGACCCGGATGCGGTTTGAGATTCCGAAGCCGCGTGCGTCATCAATGTTGTTGATGAAATAGAGCGCTCCCTGTGCACGTGCCAGAAAAAAGACAGTGAGGCCTAAGAGCAGACATCGCCAGTCGGCTATGGCCTCAAGACCATGTCCTGCTCCCCATTGTGAGATGACAGGGACGGTTGTTGCGCCGGTTGCCACAAGATCGGTTTTGTTGACCGTGAAGTCACTGCCAAAGAACATGGTGCCGACTGCCACGCCAAGCAGAACGCATCCCACCAGTCCGTTGAGCATCAGGAGGGCGTCATATGTGCGGTAGGTGTATATATTTCCCGGTTTGCTGCGGAATTCATAGCTTACGGCCTGCACGACAAAGCTCAGAAGTATGAGCATCCACAGCCAGTATGCTCCACCGAAGCTTGTTGAATAGAACAGGGGAAACGCTGCGAAGAACGCACCGCCAAACACCACAAGAGTGGTATAGGTGAACTCCCATTTCCGGCCCAGAGAGTTTACCATCAGCCTCCGGCTCTCGGCACCGGAGGTCCCGAACAGCAGAGACTGTCCGCCCTGAACAAACAGCAGAAAGACAAGCGCGGCTCCAAGTATGGATATGAGAAGCCACCAGTATTGTTGTAAAAGATGTAGTTCCATAATTGATTCAGTCATTATCGTTTTGAATGTCTTTTTTGCTTCGGCGGCTTATCTGTCGCAGCATTATGCTTATCTCTGCTACAAGAAGCAGCGTGAATAGAATGGCAAAGATCCAGAACGTTGTCTGCACGGCGCCGCTGCCAATGTCGCTGATGCCGCTGCCGGTGGTCATCTTGTCCTGCACAATCCAGGGCTGGCGTCCGACTTCGGCCACAATCCAGCCGGCCTGACTGCATATCCATACGGCAGGAATTGAGAGCAGTCCGATGAAGAGCACGATCTTCTTGTCAAAGAAGGCCGGACGACGATACACGGCATAAAGCGCAACCAGGAAAAACAGAAGAAGGAACATGCCCAACGCCACCATTATATGGAATGAATAGAAAGTCAGTCCGACGGGTGGAATGGCTTCTTCAGGAGTGTTTAAGAAGCCGTATCCGAAGTATTGGTAGTTGGCGGCAATCTCTTTGCGGGCAATTTCCATTCCGGCAGTATCGCCGCAGGCAACACATTGGTCATAATCGCGCAAGGCCTGTTGGGCGGCGGCGCCACGGCTCATGCGTTCGCGGTATGAGATGGTATTGATGGTATCCCCGGCAGGGGTTATCTCACGCCCTTCAATAAGGTCGTTTATTCCGGGGACAAATGTGCCGGTCTTGCCGTTGGCCAGAAAAGAGAGGCCGCCCGGGAACGCAATCTTTGCTTTTATAGGCTCAGCCTGAGGATTCGTCTCAATTTCGGAATTGTATATGCCGAACAGAATTAGTTCTTCATTGACATGTCCGTCATACAGTCCTTCCATGGCGGCCAGTTTCATGGGCTGCACGCGGGCAACTTCCACGGCGCTTCCATGACCGGTGTACATGGTGAGCAGCAGTCCTGCAAGGCCTACCCATGCTCCTGTCTTTATTGAACGGCGCGCAGCTTCAATATTGCGCCGGCGCCAAAGCATCCAGCAGCTTATTCCGCAGACAAACACACCGGCCAGAGTCCAACCGCTGAACACGGCATGGAAGAATTTGTTGATGGCCACTGAGTTGAATGCCACAGCCCAAAAGTCAGTCATGACATTGCGCATCTGGGTCGGGTCAAACTCCATTCCCACCGGATTCTGCATCCAGGCGTTTGCAACCAGAATCCAGAAAGCTGAAAGCGTAACACCTATTGCAGTGAGCCAGGTGGCAGTCAGATGGAAGCGTTTGCCCACTTTGTTCCAACCGAAAAACATTACGGCGACAAATGTGGCCTCAAGGAAAAATGCAAAGAGGCCTTCAATTGCAAGCGGCGCTCCGAAGATGTCTCCGACAAACCAGCTGTAGTTTGACCAGTTTGTGCCGAATTGAAACTCAAGGATGAGTCCGGTAGCGATGCCGCAGGCAAAGTTTATGCCGAAAAGGGTCATCCAGAATTTTGTGATGCCTTTCCAGGCTTTCTGCCCTGTGCGCACATAGATTGTTTCCATGATGGCCACTATGAGCGCCAACCCGATGGTGAGCGGCACAAACAGCCAATGGTACATGGCCGTGAGCGCGAATTGGGCGCGTGACCAGTCAATGGTTCCTATCAGTTCATTCATAATGGATTAGATATAAAATGTTTTGTCTTTTATCGGTGCGATGCATCTGTTGCAGCCGTGCTGTGGCCCCGCGCCATAATCTCATTCCGCACAACGGCCCCCTCGTCGTGGCCCGGTGAGGTTTTTCCGCTTAATATGTCCGGGAAAAAGAAAACCTTGAGCACCCCGAATATGATGGCTACTTTTATGATGATCAGCAGCCATAAGGAGCGTCCCACCGTCATGGATCGGAAACCGTCGCGGTAAAAATCGATTATGGATTTTACGGAAAGCATATGGTTTGTCAGATTGTCGCAAATTTAGTAACTTTGTATCAGAAAAACAAAACAGAATGGAAGTACTCTACGAGGACAATCATATCATCATAGTCAATAAACAGCCCGGAGAGATTGTACAGGGTGACAAGACCGGCGACACACCGTTGAGTGAGGTTGTCAAGGCATGGATAAAAGAGAAGTATGCCAAGCCCGGAGATGTTTTTTTAGGTGTTGTGCACCGCATAGACCGCCCTGTTGGCGGAGTGGTGGTATTTGCAAAGACGTCCAAGGCTCTTGGACGTCTCAATGAGATGTTTCGTGATGGCAGGATCCATAAAAAATACTGGGCACTTACGCGCCATCTTCCAAAAGAGCCCGAAGCAGAACTGTTTAATTATATCCGGACAGTTGAGAGAAGCAACAAGTCATATGTGACAGAGCGTGATGCCGCCGGCGCCAAAGAGGCGCGTCTGCGTTATCGCGTCATAGGTCACAGTGACCGCTATCACCTGCTTGAAATTACCTTGCTGACCGGACGCAAGCACCAGATACGCCTTCAGCTCAGCGCCATAGGCTGCCCGATAAAGGGAGATCTTAAATATGGAGACAAACGGTCCAATCCGGATGGCTCGATATCGCTGTTGGCGCGTGAGATAGAGTTCATTCATCCCGTTTCCGGCAAAAAGATACATGTCACTGCGCCGGTGCCTTCAAATGATCCGTCATGGCAGGCGGCCGCATCAGGTGTGCAGGGACAGACGAAAGTACCTGATGGCCGGGAACAGGCAGTAACCGATGATATGACCAATGGATAAGAAAGATTTAAGAATAGTGTTTCTCGGCACACCTGAGTTTGCCGTTGAGAGCCTCCGCAGAATAGTTGAAGGAGGATATAATGTTGTCGGGGTTGTCACAATGCCCGATAAACCGGCCGGCCGCGGACACAGGCTTTATCAGTCACCCGTAAAAGAGTATGCATTAAGCCGTGACATACCGGTGCTTCAACCCGTGAGGCTGAAAGATCCGGAATTTATTGAAAGTTTGCGTTCCCTGCAGGCCGACCTGTTCATTGTCATTGCTTTCAGGATGCTTCCTGAGGTTGTGTGGACAATGCCCCGGCTTGGCACATTCAACCTGCATGCCTCGCTGCTGCCTCAGTATCGCGGCGCGGCGCCTATAAACCGTGCTGTCATGAACGGTGAGACAAAGACTGGAGTGACAACGTTCATGCTCAAACATGAGATAGACACCGGTGATATTCTCAGCCAGGAAGCTATAGAGATTGGACCGGAGGAGAATGTAGGCTCTGTGCATGACCGTCTCATGCTGCTTGGCGCGGACCTTGTCATTGACACTATCGGGAATATCATAAGAGGCACATTGCAGCCATTGCCACAGGACAGAATTCTCAAAGGCGCCGAGCCCACTCCCGCGCCCAAGATTTTCAAAGAGGACTGCCGCATAGACTGGACACGTACGGCCGCAGAGATTCATAACCACATCCGCGGGCTCTCGCCTTATCCGGCGGCGTGGACCATCCTGAAAGGAGACAATACTCCTGAGATTGAGATGAAGATAATGGCCGCAGTGGTGTCTGATAGCAACGCCAGCGGTGCTCCCGGTTTCGTAACTGTTGATGACGGCAGACTGATTGTTGCCTGCGGCAATGGAACGATAGAAATAAAAGCATTGCGCCCGGCAGGTAAAAAGCTTATGGATGCAGACGCATACCTGCGTGGCGCGCGTCTTGTCAATCCACGTATGCTCTGAACTGCAGAACCTCTCCACCTTTTCAAAAGATACAGACAATGGCATTACCACCTTTGGCAGAAAGACTTCGTCCCCGCACACTTGATGATTACGTAGGTCAGAAACATCTTGTTGGCGAGGGCGGCATACTGCGTCGCATGATAGAGACCGGCAACGTATCCTCATTCATACTCTGGGGTCCTCCAGGAGTGGGGAAGACCACGATTGCCCGGATAATAGCAAACACAACCAAGTCTGCTTTCTATACACTGTCGGCAGTGACTTCAGGTGTCAAGGATGTGCGCGATGTCATTGACAGATGCCGCCGCGATGCTTCGGGGATGTTCTCCGGAGGCCGACCCATACTGTTCATCGATGAAATCCACCGGTTCAGCAAATCGCAACAGGACAGTCTGCTCAGTGCTGTTGAAAGCGGCACGGTTACTTTGATAGGCGCCACCACAGAGAATCCATCGTTTGAAGTGATACGTCCGCTGCTGTCACGTGCGCAGGTATACACTTTGCGGCCACTTGAGGATGATGAACTTAGGGGCCTTATGGAAAGGGCAATCGTGACTGATGAGGTGTTGATGTGCCGCAATATAAAGGTTGAGCAGACGGAAGCTCTGTTCCGCTATGCCGGCGGCGATGCACGCAAGCTGCTGAATATCCTTGATCTTTTGGAACAGTCGGCGTCACATGGCGAGGACATAGTGATTAATGACAGGATAGTCACAGATCGCCTTCAGGAAAATCCACAGGCATATGACAAGAACGGAGAGATGCACTATGACATCATCTCGGCGTTCATCAAAAGCATACGCGGAAGTGATCCGGATGCGGCTGTATATTGGTTGGCGCGGATGATTGCCGGCGGAGAGGATCCGGAGTTCATTGCCAGACGGCTTGTCATCCTTGCTGCCGAGGATATTGGTCTTGCCAATCCCAATGCATTGCTGCTGGCTAACGCCACATTCGATGCGATCCACAAGATAGGCATGCCGGAGGGCCGCATACCCCTCTCTGAGTGTGCTGTCTATCTTGCATGTTCCCCCAAGAGCAACTCCGCATATCTGGCAATCGACGCCGCGTTGGCAGAGGTGGAGCAGACGGGCAACTGTCCGGTGCCGCTGCATTTGCGTAATGCGCCAACCAAACTTATGAAAGAACTGGGCTATGGGACTTCCTATAAATATGCCCATGATTTTCCGGGACATTTTGTCCGTCAGCAGTTTTTGCCGGAGACTCTGCAGGGAAAGCATTTCTGGTGTGCGGCTGACAACGCGGCTGAGGTCCAGATGCAGCAACGGCAACAGCAGCGTTGGGGTGGTGGCACTAACAGCTGACAAAGGCATTGCATAAAGAAAAAGAGGAGCTTTCACAAGTTCCTCCCTTCCCATTCATCACATTATGCTTAATTATAGTGCCTTATTAATATGTCCTGTGTAATATCCGTCGTGTGACGGAACATCAGAATCTGCTTTCAACTATATCCCAGTCAACAATGTCCCATAGAGCGTCAAGAGCATCCTTGCGCCGGTTCTGGTAGTCAAGATAGTATGCATGTTCCCATACATCAAATACCAGCAATGGCGTCAAGCCGTCTCTGAGGGGATTCTCGGCATTGCGGCCCTGAGTTATGAACAGGTGACCGTTTTCATCGCGTGAAAGCCATACCCATCCAGACCCGAAAAGGCCCACACCTGCGTCAACAAACGCCTTTTTGAAGTTTTCAAATGAGCCGAAATCGCGGTCAATGGCAATGCGAAGATCACCGTCAGGCTCTCCGCCTCCGGCGGGACTGAATGTAAAGAAATAGAAAATGTGATTCCATGCCTGTGACGCGTTGTTAAACAGAGCACCCTCGGCACGGAGAATCACTTCTTCAAGATCACAGTCTTCAAATTCGGTACCGGCAATAAGACGGTTGAGATTATCAATGTACGCCTTTTCATGTTTGCCATAATGGAATTTTACAGTCTCGGTGCTGATGGCAGGCGCGAGGCCATCCTCTGGATAGGGAAGTTCCGGTTGTGTGTATTTCATTTCAGTTAAGATGTATATTGATTTTATTGACTATTCTTATGCCAATAAAACGAAAGGGACACACATTGGTTCACTTGCACGGGGTGCCGGTGATGTTAATTAACGGAGGTTAAGACGGGATTCTTTTAATTTACTTAATTTACATTTCGGCGATTGTGATTCCTGCGCCGCCGAAACGCACGTCCTCATCATGAAAATCCTTTATCCCGCTCACTGTGGCAAGATATTGCCTTATCACAGACCTGAGCGCACCGGTGCCGGTGCCGTGCAGGATCCTCACACGTTTTATGTTGAACTGCATGGCATCGTCCATAAAATATGTGACAGCCTGTAATGCCTCGTCGGCACGCATGCCGCGCACGTCAATTTCCGGTTTGAAATTCAGCTGCCGCTCACGCATGGCGTCAGTGGTGCCGGCGCTGACAAATGAAGCAGCTCCCATGCTTGATCGGGCTTTACGGATGGTGGGAGTGAGCCTGTCAGTGGCAACCGTCATTTTCATCGCGCCGAAGTTGACGGTTGATTTTTTGCCTTCTATGGCCGTCACGGTGCCTACCTGTCCGCTGCCGTCAAGGAGGACATTGTCACCTACGGCGATAGGCTTGGGCCCGGAGGGCTGTGCCTGCGGTTCGGATTTCTTCTTTTTCCGTTTCGGGGCTTTCCTGAGGAGCGGGTTTTCATCAACGGCTGATGCCGAAGCTAATGACTGACGTTCATCCTCAAGTTTGCGCCTGGCAATGCGTGTGGCCTCTTTTTCAGCTTGCGCGCGCCTGATGTCATGAATGGTCCGTTCTATGCTCGCATTGCTTGAGGCTATTATCTCACCGGCCTGCTGACGCGCTTCCTCAATGAGTGCACGCCGGTTGGCACGCAGTGTCTCGGCATCATTCTCATAGCGTTCAATGACTTGCTCAAGGTGCTTCTCGCGTTGCCGCACTTGTTGCCGTTTGTTTTCCCAGTAGCGTTTGTCACGCGCTATGTCAAGCAGATATTTGTCAAGATTCACATAATCACTGCCTGCAATGTCACGTGCAGCGGCGATGATGTCCTCAGGCATCCCGGTCTTGCGTGCTATCTCAATGACGAATGAACTGCCCGGATGACCTATTGAGAGGGTGAATAGTGGTAGCATTTTCTGCCGGTCATAAAGCATCGACCCGTTTGCAAGTCCGTCAAGTTCATCGGCAAGAGTCTTTAAATTCTGATAATGTGTGGTGATGACTCCCCACATGCCCATCTTGTTGAATCGTGTCAGCAATGCCTGTGCCATGGCGCCCCCTATCTGCGGCTCGGTGCCTGAACCGAATTCATCTATGAGTATGAGCGTGCGCGGATTCCCATGCGCAAGAAAATATTTCATGTTGCGCAGGTGCGAACTGTATGTCGAAAGATCATCTTCAATAGACTGGTCATCGCCGATATCCGCAAATATGTTCTCCATTATACACATTACGGAATTGCTGTGCAGAGTGGGGAGCACGCCGCATTGCGCCATATATTGTACTATAGCCACGGTTTTAAGAGCCACTGATTTTCCGCCGGCGTTCGGTCCTGAGATTATGAGAAGGCGTTGCTTGGGAGCTTTCAGGCTGATGTTAAGCGGAACGACCGTACGATCCTGACGCTCCAGCGAAGTCTGCAGGACGGGATGACGCGCTCCATACCATTCAAATTCCGTGACATCGGAGAATTGGGGCATCTGGGCCCGGACATTGATGGCATAGCGGGCCTTTGCATTTATGAAATCAAATATGCCGAGCGTGCGGTAAGTTTTGAAAAGACGGTCTATGTGGGGGCGGATAGTGTCGGCAACAGTGACGAGTATCCGTACAATCTCACGGCGTTCCTCAATCTCCAGCTCCCGCTGACGGTTGTTGAGTTCAACGACCTCGGCCGGTTCAATGTAGTATGTCTTTCCTGATGCCGATTCATCGTGTACAATTCCGGCAAGCAGGCGTTTGTGCATGGGAGCTATGGGAATCACCAGTCGGCCGTCGCGCACGGACGGTGTGGTGTCCGCATCAAGATACCCCTCTTTGATGCCCGCTGCGACAACGCGCCTCATTGCGGCGGAAATGCGTCCTCCCAAAGATGACAGTTGCGCGCGTATGTCCCGGAGTTGCGGGGATGCCGAATCCTTGACGTTGCCATCGCGGTCAAGAATGTCATTTATGGCACGTGTCACCTCCGGCACGGCATCTATGTCTTCTGCTATGGCGCTCAGTCTCGGATATTTGCGCCGGGATGTCTCTTTGCCATCTGACGCCATGATGCTGTCCCGCCTGCCGAAGAATGCGGAGATGTCGGCCGCGGTGGACAGTGAGCGCCGCAACAACGAAAGCTCCCGTGGCTCGATAAACGCGCCCGGAACGCGTGCCGGTCCAAGCCATACTGAAGGATCTGTGATGTCATTGAGGCCAAGCGGAGTATCTGACCGTATGATTTCAGCCATTTCAGCAGTTTCCTCAAGTTCGCGGCGCACAACGCCGGCATCGGCATTCCACGACAGACGGTGCGCATGCTCAGTCCCGAGATCGGAAATACAGAGCGCTCCGATGGCCTGGCGCACGGCATCGAAGCCTATTTTCTTCTCGAATGTCGATGGGTATACTTTCGGGTTGCTTGATGGCTCTTGTTGCATATCATCTCTTTGTTTCTGCAAATTTACGGATTAATTCACAAATCTGAAAAATCATTAATACATAAAACGTTTGCTGCCGTTGATGCGTTTAATCGCTATAAAAATATTCTCTACGCTCTTAATCTATTTATTTTATACTATGGGACCTGCGAAATTCAAAGATAATCTTATGGCCATTCAGCCTAATTTGCTGCATTTTGCCTATGCTCTCACATCAAACCGCGATGATGCCTATGACCTGCTTCAGGACACAACCTTGAAAGCGTTGGACAGCCGCGACAAATATGTTGATGATACAAATTTCAAGGCATGGGCATTCACCATCATGCGCAATACGTTTATAAACGGCTATCGACGCAAGGCACGTATAGGGACAGTCGTTGACTCAACCGATGACCAGTACCTGATAAACCTTACGCATGACAATGGAATGGACACTCCGCAGGGTTCAATGGCTGTAAATGAGATAAACTCAGCTGTGGATGCACTTGATGACTTATATAGGATACCTTTCAGCCTTTTCATAGCCGGGTACAAATATGCGGAGATATCCGTAAAGACTGACTTGCCCATAGGCACGGTGAAAAGCCGCATATACTTTGCGCGCCAGAAACTGATGAAAGCGCTTGAGGATTATCGTACGCGCTGATACAATGAATGTTCGGGCTTATTTAACTGGTATCTGATATGATGAAACCTGCATACGGTGACATAACCGCCACACGTGTCAGACACAGAATTCTGCTTGGCATGCATCTGATGACTCTGGCTGCCGCGGTGCTCCTTATAGGTGTGATATCCTATGATGCGATTGTGAATGTATCGTTTCTAAGCAATGTGCGTTATCTGCGCCTGCAGTTCTGGATTTGTCTGCTGTTTATTGCCGATCTGATTGTGGAGATTGCTTTTGCCCGCAACCGGACAAAAAGCTTTTTTGTCAATCTCCCGTTTCTGCTGATATGCATACCCTATATAAGCATTTTCAAGGCGCTGGATATTCATCTTGGAGACGAGGCGACTTTTGTGTTGCGTTTCGTGGCTCTGATACGTGCTGCCGCCGTTTTTGCCATAATAACAGGGGCCATCACGCGTAACCGCATCCGCAGTGTCTTTCATGGTTATATCATTCTGCTGGTCACCCTTGTCTATTTTGCCAGCCTTATGTTTTTTGTTGAGGAACATGCTGTCAATCCCTATCTGCAATCCTATGGCAAATCTCTGTGGTGGACCATCATGAACATGACAACAACCGGCAGCAATATTCCGGAGATTACAGGGGTGGGCAAAGCACTGGCCGTGATGCTTTCCGGAGCGGGCCTCATATTGTTCCCGATCTGTACGGTCTATATAACTGATATGGTGGTGTCTCGTTCCCGTTCAGGCAAAACACGTGCGGATGCAGCCTCTCAATGACGTGACGGTGATTGGCAGTGTCATTATAATTTGTTATTTTCGCGGCATATTCACATTTGTCTCAATAAAAAATGATGATTATGGAGCTGACTCCATCATGTTGCAGATTCATAAAAGAGAACTCAGACAAGAATCCGGCGGATATGCGGCTGGCATACGCCGGAAAGAAGAATGATGAGTTCGATTATGGATTTGCGATAACCCAGATAGAATGCCGTCGCAAGTTCGGCAAAAAACTTGCGCAGACACTGGGTATATGTCCGGATTTTGTTTTCCCATCAGTTCTTGCCGGTGAACAGGCCACTTCCGATGCTCTGGCACATTGGCACGCCGGCCTTGTCAAGGAAGGAAGCATAGTTGTTGATATGACCGCCGGTCTGGGCATAGACTGCCTGCATGTAGCTGAACGGGCATCAAGGATCACTGCTGTGGAAAGGAATGCATTGACAGCCGATGCATTGGCGTATAATGCCGGCCGGATGGAATACACCAACATAACGGTTGTAGAGGGCGATTCCGTGCGGATGCTTAAGGACGGTTGTCTTTGCGGTGATGTTGTCTTTATTGATCCGGCACGCAGGTCCCAGACAGGTGGGCGCGTCTATACAGTCTCTGATTGTGAGCCGGATGTGACGTCCCTGATTGCATATATGAGACAATATTTTTCCACTCTTATTGTGAAACTCTCACCTATGCTTGATGTCACTGAGACAATCAGGCTTTTGCCGGGAGTGAAAGACATCTATGCTGTGGGTACACCCGCAGAATGCAAGGAAATTACTGCTGTTGTCGCCCTCAAAGAAAATCCTGTCTCTGACCCATGCATACATGCATTGACCATAAATCAGGACGGAAGTGTATGGGACATGGCTTTCACAGCGATTGCGGAGCGGTCAGCTGTGATGCCGGAGGCGTGTGTCCCTCAGGCGGCCGATTTTGTCTATGAACCATTTCCGGCAGTCATGAAAGCCGGTGGTTACAAACTGTTTGCAAGCCGGTCAGGGCTCCGGAGGCTGCATCCCAATACGCACGTGTATATAGGCAAGGAAATCATCCTGCAAGTGCAGGCCTCCGTCTCACGGATAATCAGGGTTGTCCCTTGGCAGTCAAAGAATATAAAGCGGTTCCGGAATGAATTTCCGTCCGGAGAAGTTGCTGTGCGGAATTTCGGGATGTCGGCAGAGGCATTGCGCGCGCGACTTGGCGTGAAAGACGGCGGTGATGTGCGTATTCTCGGTGTCACTGATTCAGACAATCGCCGTCTTTTGCTTGTACTTGCAAAAGGTATCGGAGCCGAATGAATGGATATGCCGTATTTGAAATAACGTCCGCTTAAAAAGGAGGCGGCAAACAGAGTTGCGTCAGCGTTTCTGGAACATGCGCGCCATGGCACGTTTGTCCTCGCGTTCCTTGATGGTCTGACGTTTGTCATATTCTTTTTTGCCGCGGCCTATTCCTATCACCAGTTTTGCATATCCCCGCTGGCTGATGAAAAGACGCAGGGGTATAATTGTATTTCCCGGTTCTTTGGCCGCTTTCTCAATGCGGTCTATCTCCTTGCGGTTCAGCAGCAGTTTGCGTTCACGCCGTTCCGCATGGTTGTTGTATGTGCCATAGAAGAACTCGGCGATATACATGTTTTTGACCCACACCTCGCCGTTGTCTATATAGCAATATGTGTCAACCAGACTGGCTTTGCCCAGACGTATGGATTTGATCTCCGTTCCGGTCAGCACTATGCCGGCAGTGAAAGTCTCGCCTATCGCATAGTCAAACGTGGCGCGACGGTTCTTTATGTTCACTTCCTTGAATGTCATCTTTTTCATAACAGCAGATTGAAGATGAATATCAGCGTCTCAGGCATGATTATGAGCACACCTATTGACATGACAATGTATATGCCTGATTTTTCAGAGGCAATCTGGAGATAATCGCGGGCATGCCACAGAACCAGAGTGAGGAAAGCCGGCAGAAACCAGAACAGTGTGAGGTCAACCGGGCAAAGGTTGGCGATGATCTGTATCAGGGTCAGAAGCCCGGTGACATATATGGGAACCGTAACAACATGTTCCATTGGTACATTACCCGATGACATATCCCTGATGGTGGCCTCAAATATGCCACGCGCAATCAGAACAGTCAGGAACACAGCTATAAACTGTGCGAGAGTGACTTTTATCTGGATGAGAATGATTCCCGTTGTCCCTTCAGGAGCCAGAGGCAGGCCTCCGTAAAATCCGTGACAGAAAGCGGTGAGGGCCATTATGGCCATGAGCGGATACAGGCCGCGTTCAAGAGCTTTCCCGGGGGCTGGACTTGACTGGGCGATGTCTCCCCACGCCTTTTTGGGTGACAATACCAGTTCTATTAATGATTTCAGATATTGAAGAAACATTCTGTATAAAGTTTTGCCCCATGTGCATATCATAGGCTGCAGACCGCACATGAGAATATTTTCCTGCAAAGTTAATACATATCGCGCTATTGTAACAAGGTCCCGGAGCAAAATTTTGTTCAAATCAAGTGTAGATGATCCAAAAACAGTGCTGAAAATTTGGTGGTTTGTGAAAAAATAGCTTACTTTGCACTCTGTTTTATGGCTCATCCTTAAAAACGTCTATTAATGATGCACTTAGGCGTGATATGAGAACTGAGATGGCGGCCATAAGGCGCTCTTTTAAACGATTATCATTTAGAATAACAATTTAACAGCCATGTCAAAGATTTGTCAAATCACCGGCAAAAAAGCAATGACGGGAAACAATGTCTCCCACTCAAAACGCCGTACAAAGCGCAAATTTAATGTGAACCTGTTCAACAAGAAGTTCTATTGGGTTGAGCAAGGAATCTGGATTACCCTCACCATTTCGGCTTCGGGTCTCCGCACCATCAACAAACTCGGTCTGAACGCTGCAATGATGCAGGCTGCCGAAAAGGGATTTTTAACTGACAAGGACATTAAAGTAATAGGATACTAAGATGGCAAAGAAAGCAAAAGGTAATCGCGTACAGGTAATTCTTGAATGTACCGAGCATAAAGCCAGCGGTATGCCCGGCACCTCGCGTTATATCACCACCAAAAACCGTAAGAATACAACAGAGCGTCTTGAGCTTAAGAAATATAACCCGATTCTCAAACGCGTAACTGTTCATAAAGAGATAAAATAACAAATAATATAGCACTTAGATATGGCAAAGAAAACCGTCGCCTCACTTCAAAAAGGTGAAGGCCGTACCTACAGCAAAGTCATCAAGATGGTGAAGTCTCCCAAGACAGGGGCTTACACTTTCAAGGAAGAGATGGTGCCTAACGATGCAGTGAAGGACGCTCTTAAATAAGAATTACGGAACGGAGATGTTTCGACAATATGCCGGAGGCGCAGTTTGATGTGCCTCCGGTTTCTTTTTTTTGGGGAAGATGGGGTGTGAGAATCGGCTTATCCATAATCCGGGATTAACAGGATTAATATGAGTGTGTCATAATAATGAAGGGGTATATATACTGAACGTATTAAAGTGGTTGGTTAAAAAATTCCTCTAAACGCCAAGACGCTTCGTTTTAATCACAAAAACGAAGCGCCAGGCCTTTTAAAATCTCAATTATGAAACAATTATTCCTATCTTTTTCTATGCATAGGCAATGTGTGTTGCCATATGCGTCCGTACTGCTTTGTTGTTGAAAATGCTGTTTTTGAAGTTTTCTGTCATTTTGACACACAATACCAGTATAGGTTTAAGTGATCGGGTTGTGTTTTAACATAAATTTTGATTTATTTAGAACCAATTG
>JAUNPQ010000097.1:0-4703 GCA_030536615.1 Bacteroidales bacterium
TTCTTTGGTTGCTTCGCCGAGATAGTGTACATACAGGAACTTGCCGGCTTCTGCCTTGAACTGCTGTCCCTGAATTTCTACGATAGCGTACATTTAATTTATTGAACTTTATAAAGTTAACCCGTCGGGCGGCCGGCCGGTGATGTGTTGGCCCGCTCTTGTTCAGAGCCCGGTGCGGAAAAATTGCGCACAAAATTAGCGATTTTGAAGTTAACAGTCAATATATTACAATGCTATTTAATTTTTTTTAGCAGTTGGCGGGGCGTGTCTATGATTCAATTCCGGATTATTTGGCTAAATTTGTAAACCTATGCCGTTCCAATTAGATGGGATGAATAGGAATTGTAAAGTTAAGCGATTGTATATGAGTGAATTTATTGTAGATATACTTGGCTGCGGGGCGGCGACGCCCTCCATGCGCCATTTGCCGGCGTGTCAGGCCATAGAATACAAGGGACGTGTCATGATGGTTGACTGTGGTGAATCAGCCCAGTTGTCTTTGCGCCGCAACTCAATAAAATTCTCTCGCATCAATCACGTTTTCATCAGTCATCTGCACGGCGATCATCTCCTTGGACTGCCCGGATTGCTGAGCACACTCTCGCTTCATGAACTTGAGGGGACTGTGCACGTTCATATTTTTGAGCAGGGCGCGCGGATGCTGCAGCATGTTCTGGATGTTGTGAGCCACAATCCGACAATAAACATTATCTATGACATCATTGACCCGGCAGGAGGGGTGATCCTGGATGACCGTTCTCTGCGGGTAACGGCTTTCCCGCTCTATCATACAGCGCCGTGTGTCGGTTTCCGTTTTGATGAGAAACCCAAACTGAGGCATTTGCGCGGAGATATGGTCAGATTTCTGAATATTCCGGTCAGCAAGTTGGCTGAGATTAAAGCGGGGGCAGACTATGTTGCTCCTGACGGACGCGTTTTTGAAAATGCGCGTCTCACCACTGATGCTGATCATTCGGGGTCTTATGCCTATTGTTCCGACACTGTCTTTAATCCGGCAGTGGCACGGGCTGTTGAAGGTGTGGATGTGCTTTATCATGAGGCTACCTATGGCTCCGATCTTGAAAAGTGTGCCGGGGCGCGCGGTCATTCCACTCCGGCACAGGCGGCGGAAATAGCCCGGATGGCCGGCGTGGGAAAACTTGTGCTTGGACATTTTTCCAAGCGTTATCCGGATTCGCAGGTGCTTCTGGACGAGGCCCGGGCTATTTTCCCGAATACGGTGGCTGCCGATGAAGGGATGAAGATTGTAATTGCATAAATATAAATATGGAAAAGGTTTTTCTGAATAGCGATGAACGTTTCATGAAAATGGCTCTTCAGGAGGCCGTCAAGGCCGCACATGAAGGAGAAGTCCCCGTGGGCGCCGTGGTTGTGGACGGACTCGGCCATATAGTGGCCGCGGCGCATAACATGACTCAGGCGCTCAATGATGTTACGGCTCATGCCGAGATGCTCTCCATCACAGCCGCCTCGCAGCATTTCGGCGCCAAATATCTCAAAGACTGTACTATCTATGTCACCGTTGAACCCTGTCTTATGTGTGCCGGGGCGCTGGCATGGAGCCAGATAGGACGCATCGTCATAGGATGCCGTGATGAGAAACGCGGTTTTTCCACTCAGACGGGCACTGTTTCGCCTTTCCATCCAAAGACAAAGGTTGAGTTTGGTGTAATGGCCGATGAATGCGGAAAGTGTATGTCGGAATTCTTCAGTCTTCGCAGATAGATTCTGAAATCATGTTGTATAATTTAATGATCAGTCTGTTATAAATGAAATATATGCTGATAGCCGGCGAGGCATCCGGTGACCTGCACGCCGCACAGGTGATTGCCGAGCTGAAAGCCATTGACCGCAATGCGTCGTTCATCTTTTTCGGTGGTGACGAAATGGCTCTTGCCGCGGGCCGTGCCCCGGTTGTTGACATAAGAGAAATGGCATACATGGGTTTCAGTGAGGTTCTCCGCAACCTTGGCAAGATACGGGCCAATATAAGAAGCGCCAAACGTCTGCTGAGGCTTTGGAGTCCGGATGCTCTGATACTGATTGATTACCCTTCTTTCAACCTGCGTGTAGCCGCCGAGGCCAAAAATCTCGGGATCCCCGTATTTTACTATATATCGCCAAAAGTGTGGGCGTGGAAGGAGTGGCGTGTGGCCACTATGAAGAAAGTCGTCACAAAGATGTATTCCATTTTTCCCTTTGAGGTGGCTTATTTCAGAGACCGTCACATGTGGGATGTGGAATATGTGGGAAATCCGTCGGTCAGGGAAGTTGATGCCGCTCTGGCATCGGCGCCCTCGCGTGCTGAATTCCTCGAGGCCAATAGACTCCGTGACAGGCAGCTGATTGCGCTGCTGCCCGGAAGCCGTCTCGGCGAGATAAAGAATAACCTTGATGTGATGACCGATGCAGTGCGTCGTTTTCCGCAATATCGTGGTGTTGTCGCTGCCGCCCCGGGCGTCGATGTGGACTTTTACAAGACATTCACCACGTTGCCGGTTGTGACCTGCGGAGCGATGAAACTCCTTGCCCACAGCCATGCGGCATTGGTGACATCAGGGACAGCGACACTTGAAACGGCTCTTGCCGGTGTGCCTCAGGTGGCCTGCTACCGGTCAAACGGCTCTCGGATAGCCTACAATCTGATGAAGCGCATGCTGAGTGTCGATTATGTGACGCTCCCTAATCTGATTGTTGGCCGCGAGATTATTCCTGAACTCCTGTTGCACCGGTGCACGGCTGATGCTGTAGCCCAATCGCTGACCCCGTTGCTGCGTGACACTCCGCAGCGCCAGGCCATGATGCAGGGCTATTCGGAGATGCGCGCATGCCTGGGCAACGGAGATGCGGCGCACAATGTGGCGATTGATATTGTGGCCACACTCCGCAAGGCACAATAACATGCCCTGCCTCACGTTATATTATATAGTGAATACACACTTTGCAATATAACGTAATGAAAAAAACCGCATATATTTTTCTTCTGATCTCTGCCTTTATGGCAGCCGCAGGGCTTATGACCGGGTGCATTGAGGATGATGTGACGACATCTCCGTCGGCACAGCCTGTTTTCTCAGTCGATACGCTGAAAATGGGCACTGTCTTTACTGATGAGGTCACAGCCACGCACAAATTTACCGTACATAACCGGAACAGCAAAGGCATAAACATCAGCGATATAAGGTTGAGCGGACCTAACGCGGACCTTTTTCACCTCAACGTTGACGGCATGTCCGGAAAATCGTTTCAGAACATAGAGATTCGTGCAAAAGATTCCATCTATGTCTTTGTCGAGGCTGTGCTGCCTCCAAACAACGGAGAACTGCCGGTAGCAGTGAACGCTACAATTGACTTTCTGACCAACGGCGTCACCGAGAGTGTTGTTGTGCGTGCCGATGGTCAGGATGTGACGCGTATGCACGCTGTTACACTAACTGAGGATACACACTTCAAACCCGGACGCCCTTATCAGATCTTTGATTCTCTGGTAGTTGCTGCAGGAGCAACCCTTACGCTCGATGCCGGCGCCGATCTTCGTTTCCATGACAAGGCAAAGATGATTGTGCGCGGCACACTTGTCAGCAACGGCACCCTTGAAAAACCGGTGAACATATGCGGCGACCGTACCGGCAATGTCATAACCAATGTTACATTTGACCTCATGTCGCGCCAGTGGGACGGCATACAGTTCACATTGTCATCGCATAGCAACCGCATGACTCATACCCATATACGCAACACCGTGTATGGAGTCATTGTCAGTGGCGACGGTGAACCCTCAGCCGCTGGCAATCCAAAACTATGGCTGAAAAACTGCCGCCTGCGCAATTCCGGAGATCTTGTACTCGAGGTCTATGATGCTGACATCTTTGCCGTGGGCTGCGAGTTTGCCGAGGCTGCAAACGGAGTTGTGCGCCTGCAGGGCGGCAACCACGTGTTCAACCATTGCACATTTGCCAACTACTACCTGTTCAGCGCCATCTCCGGCCCTGCCGTGGGACTTGCACATCTCAATGCTGATAGTGACGCCGGAACGGGCACACCATATACCCGGGCCGAATTCACAAACAGCATAATATATGGTCTTGGCGCCGACATAATGCCCGGCGATCTTACCGGCACCGGCGTATACCTGCGCAACTGCCTGCTGAAAAGCAAAGGCAGCGATGATGACAACTTCATAGGCTGCCTGTGGGATGTTGATCCATTGTATTATACCGTCCGTGAGGACTATGATTTCGACTACCGGTTGCGTCCCGATTCTCCCGCCATAGGCGCTGCCGCCCCCGGACTTACCCTTCCGGAGGCCAATCCTGATGCCTACGGCCTCTCACGCGGCACAACCCCTGACCTGGGCGCCTACGTCTACACCCCTCCTCTGGAGAAATAATACCTTGATTCATAAAGGTAAATAATCCATGCGCTTGCATATTCTTTTACTTAGCGGATTCCTTGCTTCAGCTTTTGCAACAACAATTGTGGGTTGCTCCGATAATGATGTGGTCGGGAATCAGATGTATAAGGCGCAGACTATCATGGAGCAGCATCCTGATTCAGCATTGGAAATTCTTGAATTGATAGATGCTAAACAGTTAGGCTCTCAATCTGATAAAGCTTCTTATGGGTTAATGGTAAATCGCGCTCGTTTGCTATGTGGCAAAACAATTTCACAAGAAAATTTT
>JAUNPQ010000097.1:4713-5112 GCA_030536615.1 Bacteroidales bacterium
ATTGATAATAGCATATCATATTATAAGGAGCAAAATGACAGCACAAATTTATGCGAAGCATATCAGCTTGCATCCTTTCGGTCTCAGCATCGTTTGAATCAGGATTCTGCTATATACTATTTGCAAAAGGCTCTTGATGTAGTACCTTCAAATCAAAAAGGATTAAAGGCAGAACTTTATACGGAGATTGCGTATCAGCTATCAAGACCTTCTGTAAAGAAAGATTACGCAGCGGCTATTGATAATTCAAAACAAGCACTTAAATATGCGTCATCTGCAACGGATAGGGCGAGAGCTTTACACGATATAGGAATCCTATACTCTTATCTTGATCAAAATGATTCCTGCTTATCGTATATTGAACAGGCTCTTGACCTTATAGAACCTGATAATCCTAAT
>JAUNPQ010000098.1 GCA_030536615.1 Bacteroidales bacterium
AGGAATATGATCAGGCACGCAGAGACTGGGCAAACCGTACTGACAATCCTGACGTAACGGTCTCGAACATGAATATGGATCGCTCTTCCCATGACAATACCCATACTCAGGACATCAAGGCTACGGTAACAACAAAATTCTATAACACGCACAAGATTCTGAATATCCCGGCCGATAGCGTTCTTTCAGTTGAAGACAAGCATCGTATCTCTGAGATTGTAAACTCAATGAGGGCAAAAGAGACAGATGTCATTGTGCGTGAATATAGATTGAATGATATCTCGCAGGAGAACGATATCTGGAACGCCATGAGAAATGTGGAACTGGACATCAAATGTCCTTTCACAATCCGGGGAATTGATTCCATAATGCGCAAACATGGGGTAAAAGCCTCATTGCGCTGTCTGACAACCGACTCCATAGAGTGGATCCCGTTGATGCTTCGGAAAGCGGGCATTCTGGACAACACGGCTCAATATCTGTTTCCATATAACCCGCTTGACCGGAAAGCACTGCTGATAGAATATGACATTCCGGCAGACTATCTTCTAAAGGACATGGCCGGAACACTAATTGTCTCCGTAGTAGTATCTCTGGTGCTGATATTATGTCTGATATGGCAGATCCGCATAATCCGCCATCTGATGCGGGTAGACTCAGTCCGGAACAGTTTTGTCCATACCATGATACACGAGCTGAAACGCCCCATCAGCACACTCAAGATATGCGTTTCCTCGCTTGAAAGTTCCCGACTGGCTAATGATGAGGCAAGCCGGGCGGAACTTGTTGCCGATTGTCGGGCAGCGGTCAATAATCTTTCCACATATTTTTCACGCCTGCGCGATATCACTTTCAATGAGGGCAGTCAGATTCCGCTGAATCCGGAGAGTTGCCGGCTGCATGACATCGCACAGTCAGTGATTGCAAAGACGGCCATTCCTCCGGAGAAAAATATTGAGATTGTCAATGACGTTGCAGTGGACAGCTGCGTTGTGGCCGATGCCTTGCATCTGTCTCAGATTCTTTGCAATCTGGTTGAGAATGCCGTGAAATATGCCGGTGACAATGTACGCATAGCCATCGGAAGCCATCTGACGGACAATGGCGTATCCATCACCGTCAGCGACAATGGCTGCGGAATAGATGAAGACGATGCGGAAAAGATATTCGGCAAATTCTACAGATGTCCGTCCGCTATTAGGAGCGGAGCCCCGGGCATAGGACTGGGACTTGCTTACGTAAGGCTTCTTGCTGAAGCCCACGGCGGAAGTGCGTCAGTTGCCGCCAGCTCCGGAAAAGGATGTATATTCACCATCACCCTGCCGCAGCAATGACACCGAAGATTCTACTTGTTGATGATGATGTCAGAAGCTCAACGCTTCTGCGGCGTTTTCTGGAATCGGAGGGGTTCAAGGTTGACTATGCCGTGAACGGAGTGGAGGGACTGTCGCTGTACGCCGCGTGTCATCCTGACCTTGTTTTGCTTGACATCAATATGCCTTTGATGAATGGCTTTGAAGTGGCACAGCGCATCCGCGAGAATGACCGGCGCACTGTGATATTCTTTCTCACGGACCGCACGGAGAAAGTTGACCGGCTGAAAGGTTTTGCCCTCAAAGGAAATGACTACATTCCAAAACCTTTCTATCCCGAAGAACTTGTTGCCAAAATCAATGAGCGGTTTGACAGTCTGCTTCCCCATTCGGAGACGGAATATAAATTGGGTGACACGGTGTTCCGTCCAAACCTTTCACAGATAACATTCCGCAATGAGACTCACTCACTGTCCGTGCGGCAGAGCGAGATTCTTCAGTTGCTTGCCGAAAACAAAGGCATGCTTGTTGAACGAGAAACAATACTGAACCATGTGTGGGGAGACAACAGCTATGCGAACTCACTTGCGCTGAATGTGCAGATAACCTACCTGCGCCGGCTCATCGATGACCCGGCCATATCAATCCTGTCAATCAAAAAGCGCGGTTACATTTTGCAATGCGCGCCATGAAGCATCTTTAATATTTTTTAATAATAGGGGGGGTAAAATTTACTAAAATATTTTACCTTTGTAAAAAAATAACAGGTTTGCATTGCTCACATGTCACATAGCTTCGGGTTTGTACGTCTTATTATAGGTCACCGTAACTATTCAGCGATACAATCCATAATCATCCTTAAAAAACTTCTATGGTACGTTTCTACACCTTTTCAACTGCAATTATCCTAAGTTCATTTTCAAATGTTTTTGCCGGAATAAACAACGAGACTATACACGCGCAAACAATCGCATCCGGTGAGGTTTCCGGTCCACACTCCGGACAGACTCAGGGCGCTATCCCTGACTCACTTGATGTGCAACAGCTTGATGAGGTGATTGTTGACAGAACGGCTCAGGAAATCAAGCCGGCAGTGACGGTATATTACCCTGAGAACAACCAGAAGAAGTCAGCCCAGAATGGCATGGATCTGTTGCAGCAGATGGCTATACCCCAGATACGAGTGAATCCGGTGTCAAACTCCGTGCTTACCCTCAATGGACAGAAGGTGGACATCTACATTGACATGCAACCGGCATCACAGGATCTTATGGAGGCGCTTAATCCCGAGGATGTCAAGAAAGTGGAATATCTTGTTTATCCTACAGACCCACGCTTTCAGCACAATCATTATGTTGTCAGCATCACGCTCCGCAAAAAGGAGTTTGGAGGATATTCCAAACTGACCGGCCGAGGAAACATCATGGCCGGCTCCGGCAGCGGGACTGCCTATGGAAAAATGGCATACAAGAGCATGACCTATGACTTTATCGTGTCAGACAAGTACACTGACCGTCACCATCAGGGAAGCGACAGGACGCAGGTATTCAGATTCCCTGACGCAGACGGCACTCTGAAATCTGTCAAGCGTGAGAACATCATAGGCAACAGCCGTCTGCAGCAGAACAATCTCGGAGCGTCTTTCCGCGCCATCTACCAGACTGAAAAGGTGTCAATTTCCAACATCCTTTCACTTGACGTCACCAACAGACCAAAACTCGACACTGATGGTACGGTAGTGTTCACGCCGGACATCTATCGGAAGTCTGACTACAGTTCATCGTCAAGCCAAAGGGTGTTATACCCCACATGGACAGGCAACTTCTTTTTCGACATGGGAAAGGGTTATAAACTGAATGCCGTGACACAGCTACAATATCAGGATACAAAAAGTGACAGCTACTACCGGGGAGCCGGCCAGACAGCCATCACAAACAATGCCCGTGCCAAAGCGCACATGGTGCAGATTCTGTTGCAACTGAACAAGGAGATCAACGAACACAATGTTGTTGACCTGAACACATATTACATCATTAATAATGACAAAGTGACCTATACAGGTACCACTCAGTCCACTGACCGGTTCAGGCAACTGGCTTACGGCGCCATGGCCGGATATACACTCCAGTCCGGAATGTTCTATGGACGCCTTGAAAGCGGAGTGATTGGAGAACGCAACAAGATTGTGGACAAGACAATGTCAGACATAGTCCCGCTTTTCAATCTCAGCTGTCAATATGCGTTCAATCAGAAAAATTCCATCGAGTTTGCAGCCAGATACAATGTCAACTTTGTAGATCAATCAGACAAGACCCCCACTCTTCTTCAGGAAAACGAGTTGCTGTATAAAACCGGTAATCCAGACCTCAAGAACACACACTGGAGTTCGGTGGACCTCAGCTACACATGGCTGCCAAACAACAAATTTCAGGTTTCAGCCTCCGGAGGCTGGAGCAGATATTTTGACCGCCCTGTGCCGCTTTTCACACCCACAGCTCCGGATGGCATGATGCTCAGACAAATCATAAATGATGGTGACTGCCAGAACTTTGACGTGGGGGTATCGGCAACAGCACGTCTGTTCAACCGCTCGTTGGTGCTGCAGCTACAGCCAAGAATGTGGTTCGGAAAGCTTACGGGAATATACAGCGACACCTACAATTATCTCATGGTTTCGGCAAGCGCGACATACTACCTGAAATCATTTTACGCAAATCTCTATTACTCAACGGCTGACCGCGGGCTTGTGCAATACTCACTCAACGATACATTCTATCGTAGTAAGTCAGCCTATCAGTTTAAAATAGGCTGGAGAAACAAAAACTGGAACATCAGCGTCGCTGCCGTGAACATATTCCGCAAGAACTGGATTGACCAGACCTCTTCTTTGAAAAGCCAATACTTTGACCAATACAATACGGTCTACAATTCAAGCAGCCACCAGTTTGTGAACATAACGGGGACATACACCTTCAGTTTCGGTAAGAAAGTCAATAAAGGTGACGAGATCCAGACAGTGACCTCATCAGGCTCAGCGATAATGAAATAAAGCCGGACACAAGACCTTCCGCATAGCGCTCAATCGCCAATTTACCTGTTATCAGGAATGGTTAGGAATCAACTCATGAACACAAATGCACATCCAGTTGTTTATGAAATGACAATAGAATTAAAAACCTAAACCATAGACTGATATGAAAAAATATGTTTGCGATGTGTGCGATTGGGTCTACGACCCGGAAATCGGCGATCCTGACGGCGGAATAGCCCCCGGAACAGCATTTGAAGACCTCCCGGATGACTGGGTATGCCCCCTCTGCGGAGTTGGCAAAGACCAATTCAGCCCTGTCGAAGAATAATCGATCTCTTTCAGTTGCCACACTGAGGGGTCACACGGAAAATTCACTACAGAGAGCCATCTGGCTCTCTGTATCATATTCATCATATTCTCCTCACAATGTTTGACTGAATTAAGAACCACAGGAGTTCCAACGGGTGCCATTCATATTGAAAACATTCTGTTTAAGGACCGTTGCACTTCTTATTGGGAACTTTCCCCGACTTTGTTTGAAAAAATATTCAGGCGGCTATTGCACAGTCACAAAAAAAGATGTACTTTTGCATCCACAAAAGCAATGCGCCTAAACACATAGCGCATCCGGTCCTATAGCTCAGTTGGTCAGAGCACCTGACTCATAATCAGGGAGTCCTTGGTTCAAGCCCAAGTGGGACCACAACAACACGGAATAGTCGGCACGAGGCCGGCTATTTCTTTTTGGTCAGAGCACCTGACTC
>JAUNPQ010000026.1 GCA_030536615.1 Bacteroidales bacterium
ATGCAGTACAAGTTCGACCTCAAGCCCGAACTTTCTGAAAACGGCGAATATGTATATGAGCTTGTTATTGAAGGCGGCCTGAAAGCCAATGATGAGTTCAAGATCTCTGACAACGCCTGGGGTGTACAGTTCTCAACATATCCTCAGGAAGTGAAGATCGGCGAAACCAAAGACATGCACCATAAATGGCAGGCCAACACAAAGGTTGCCGCTGATGTTGCTCCCCATGCCAAACTGACTTTCTACATGAACCCCGACTACACAGCCAAGGACTCATACCTCCTTCTCACATCAAGCACATCAGGTGTTGACAACATCGCTGCCGACACTGACAATGCAGCTCCTGTATACTATAACCTGCAGGGTGTGCGTGTAGAGAAACCCGCAAACGGTCTCTACATTGTCAAGAAAGGTGGCAAAGTCAGCAAAGAACTTGTTCGCTGATAAACAACATCACCAACAATAAAAAAAGCGGAGGATTCCCCTCCGCTTTTTTTATTGTTGAATAGTATATCAGATAAGACGTGTTGATAGCACCAGTGTAAAAGATTCTCCTACTGGGTCAATCCGACTGTTACAGAGCTTGTTTATATGGAACGTTTACCGCAGGGATGGTGTAACCGCTAAAAAATCTTAAATAGCAGAATGATTTTAAGAATTTATTATTTGTATTAACAGCATTTATTGTAATTTTGACGCACCAAATTCCATGATAAAACTCTTTCTGTTTATCATTTAACCAAAAAATCAAGAAAAACGGGCACAAAGTGGATGTTGTGTCAACATTCATCAGCCTCCTTAAACAAACCGTGATATTTTTCATAACCAACAATACTAATCATTAATTTATCAAGTTTATGAACCTTTCTTTACGCAATTTCGTAATTGCCGGATCGCTGTTGCTTTCCGGAGTATGTGCACAGACATCTTATGCTATTGAGCATGACGGCCCTCTTTACATGGCCGGAAATATCAACGGGTGGTCAACGTCCAATCCCGTTGTCATCAATGCCGAGGAAGGCGTATACACCTACACATTCGAGGACCACTATGCGCCTGAATTCAAACTTTCACGGACTTTTGGCGAGGACTGGAACGCATTCAATGCCGGCGGACTTACAATAGACAATCCTGCAGGTATGACTGAAGCCGGAACATATGAGCTCAAGGAGAACAACGATCCCGGGAACTTCTCAATGGTAAAAGGCTGCTGGACAATAACCGTTGACCTTGTCAATATGACTTTCACCGTTGATGGCGCAGCTGATGCTTTCGAGGCCCCTGAGCTCTACTATCGCGGTCAGGTTCGTGGTGAAGACCACTGGAACACCATGCAGTATAAGTTCACAGCTCAACCCCAACTTTCCGAGAACAATGAAGTTGTATATGAACTTGAGATTGAAGGTGGCCTTAATGTCGGCGACGAATTCAAGATTGCTGATGCCAACTGGAACACACATTTCTCGACATGGCCTCAGGAAGTTGTGGAAGGCACAACCAAAGACATGCACTACCAGTGGAATGCAAACTCCAAGATCAACAGTGAGCTCAAGCCCCATGCAAAACTGACATTCTATATGCCGGTGGAAAATTATACCACCGCAAATTCATATCTCAAGATAGAGTCACTCAACACAACAGGTGTTGATGACATCGCTGTTGATACAGAAGATGCAGCTCCCGTGTACTACAACCTGCAGGGCGTCCGCGTAGAGAATCCCTCAAACGGCCTCTACATTGTCAAGAAAGGCACCAAAGTTGCCAAAGAGCTTGTTCGCTGATAAACACTATCACCAACAATAAAAAGCGGAGGATTCCCCTCCGCTTTTTTCATTTATCCCCTCCGCTTTTTTATTTAATTGTATGAGGCTGATTTCAGATTCCCCACGGTGTATCCATCTTCCGGAGATATGTTTTAAATTCAAGTTAAAAATATTTAATAAATAATAGAGATTAGATGCTTTTGTTGTAATTTTGGCACGTTTTTACCTGATATGCAATGTCATAAAGCTGATGATGCATTCCTATACTCAGGGGGCAATCGGTTGACTGACAATAAGATGGTGGAATTTGAAAACCCTGCTACAGGGCTGCCTATCCACGTGAGGAAAGGCAGCTCCGAGGTGTCGGCTTCCGCACAAAAAAAGAAATTAATATAAATATAATAATATACAGTAAATTATGAGCAATTATGAACTCTGGCTTAACATAATAGGTTATGCCGCATCAATCTCTATGATTCTGGGTTATCTTCCTCAGGCCATAGTAACCATGAAAACACGTGACACGGACGGAATAGCGCTACCCACATTCATTATGCTGGGTCTTGGCTCTGTATTCTTTGTGGTGCAGGGAATAATGATCAGCAACTGGCCGCTTGTGATCACCAATGTTGTGACAACAATATGCTCGGTCATAATTTTTGGAATCAAGATCGCCAACGACAGCAAGAAAAAGAAAAACGGAGTAAAATAAATCCAATTCAGTTCACAGACATATCGAAATGGACTTTTTGCACTTGTCAATCAAAAAATTGACCTTTCAGATGCACGTTTCACATTTACTTGGCAATTTTTTATGAATCTACCAAAAGAAATTTGTATATTTGCAGGCTGAAAATTGTGCGAAATCAAATAATCCATCTATTAACATATTTCTAAAACATGCAAAGCAAAGGAAAATTAGGTAGCATCCTGGCCGGTGTGATAGCCGTGCTGATGGTGCTGGTATGTGCTTTCTACCTGTCGTTCACCTTCGTGAACAACAACTATGAGGAAGAAGCCGTACTGTATGCCCAGAAAGCCTCCAAGGGCGCGGCCAACCCCGATGAAGCCTATAACAAAGCCTATAAGGATTATCTGGAATCCAAAGGCGAGGAGAATGTTTACCTTGGTTATACCCTTAACGAGATCCGTCCCTGGGGTGTGAACCTCGGACTTGACCTTAAAGGCGGTATGAATGTCATCCTGCAGGTGGACATGCCTGACATGCTCTCACGGATGTCATCAGTGGGCAACGACAGTACATTTATGGCTGCTCTTGACCGCACACAGAAAACAGTCAAGGACGGTGATTTCGTTGGAAATTTCATAAAGATATATCGCGAAGAGGCCCAGAAGAGCGGCAAGACCGTTGATCTCTCACTGGTGTTCCCCGGCATTAAACAAGGTGCCGGTGACGATGAGGCTGTTGCTGCCATCCGTGAGCAGGTCAAGGATATGGTCAACACCTCCGCCACACAGACCCTCCGCAAACGTATAGACCAGTTCGGTGTTGTTTCACCAAACATCCAGGTTCTTCAGGGCAATGACGGCCAGATTCTTCTGGAACTTCCCGGTGTGAAAGACCACCAGCGCGTGCGTGACCTCCTGCAGAAGTCCGCAGCTCTGGAATTCTATGCAACCTACAACCAGAATGAGGTTGCTCAGGATCTGAACGCTATAGTTGCTGAAGGCAACGATAGTTTCAACACAACGGCACTTGCCCGAATGCTGGCCAAATCAGCAGGAAAAGTCAATCCTGGTTATGCTATTGTAGGTTATGCCGATGACAAAGCCGAGATGGCCGCTGTTGACAGCGTGCTCACATCACCGCAGGCCCAGGCAATCCTTGCCGGTCGTGACATGGTTCTCAGCTGGGGCGTGAAACCCGAAGTGAATCAGGACGCCAAAGGCAATGAGGTTAAGCTTGGTTATGCGCTGTATGCCCTTCACCTGACAAACGGAGCTGCCGCTCTTGACGGTGAGGTTGTGACCGACGCCCGTGCTGACCAGAGCAGCAACCAGCTCAAGAACGAGCTTGAGGTGTCAATGACAATGAACTCCGAGGGCGCACGTGACTGGGAGCGCATCACTGATGCCAACAAAGGCCGTGCCGTGGCTATTGTGCTTGACGGACTTGTATACTCGGCTCCTAACGTCAAAGACGCTATTTCAGGCGGACGTTCATCAATAAGCGGCAACTTCACTGTCGATGAGGCCAATGACCTTGCAAACGTGCTCAAGGCCGGTAAGATGAAAGCGAAAGTTGTCATCATTTCTGACATGGTTATCGGCCCGAGTCTCGGTCAGCAGGCTATTGACGCAGGTATGATATCATTTATCGTGGCACTTGTCCTCCTGATGATATTCATGTGCGCTTTCTACGGACTCATTCCCGGTCTGATTACCAACCTCTGCCTGATTTTCAACCTGTTCTTCACCTTTGGCATTCTGGCCTCGTTCCAGGCGGTGCTTACCCTTTCAGGTATATGCGGTATCGTTCTGTCTCTGGGTATGGCTGTTGACGCCAACGTGCTAATCTTTGAGCGTGCAAAAGAGGAGATGCGTGCCGGCAAAGGGCCCAAGATGGCGATTGCCGACGGTTATTCAAACGCTTTCTCGGCTATCTTTGACTCCAACCTCACATCAATCATCACAGGTGTGATCCTGCTCTTCTTCGGAACAGGTCCTATCAAAGGTTTTGCGACGACCCTCATAATTGGTATCGTCTGCTCATTCTTCACAGCCGTTTACCTGAGCCGCCTCTTCTTTATGTGGATCGGCAAGACAAAGGCAATGAATTCACTGACATTCTCCACAGCAATCTCACGCAAGATGTTTGTCAACAGCAAAATCAATTTCCTTGGCAAACGTAATGTCGGATTCGCTATTGCTATGGCATTTGTGGTTGTCTTTGTGGGCTCGTTGGTTTGGCGTGGTCTCAATCAGGGCATTGACTTCTCTGGCGGACGTAACTATATCGTGAAGTTTGACAACCCTGTGGACACTGAAGAAATCAAAGATGTACTTTCAGCTGAGTTCCCTAACTCAACTGTAACGGTAATCAAGATTGAAAGCTCCAACCAGATCCGCGTTTCAACCAACTACAAGATTGACGAAGAAAGCCAGAACACTGAAACTGAGATAACCGGCAAACTCTATAAAGCATTCAGCGACCTGAACGCATCCAAGAGCGGCACTGACAAACTCTGGAACAGTACCCTGACAGAGGAGCAGTTCTCAACCACCGATGCAGACCACGGTCTTGTATCCTCACAGAAAGTTGGTCCGACAGTGGCATCCGACATGCGTGCGGACGCATACATAGCCGTGTCACTGGCCATCATAGCCATGTTCCTCTACATCCTCATCCGATTCCGCAACGTGGCATTCTCAGTGGGTGCTGTCTGCGCTGTTGCTTTCACCGCGTTTGCAATCATCGGCTTCTACTCAATCTTCTGGGGCGTATTCCCCTTCGCTATGGAGGTTGACCAGAGCTTCATTGCAGCCATACTGACTGTGATAGGTTATCAGATAAATGACACTGTGGTTGTGTTTGACCGTGTACGTGAGAACGTGACACTCTTCCCCAAACAAGACTTCTACAGCCTTGTCAACAAGAGCCTCAACAGCACTCTGGGACGTACAATCATGACATCGCTTTCAACCCTGCTTGTGCTTGTCTGCATCTTCATACTTGGCGGTGACAGCATACGCAGCTTCGTGTTTGCCATGATACTTGGTGTGATTGTCGGCACACTTGCAACACTCTTTGTTGCAACACCGGTAGCATACCTTGTCAACGGCAAATTCAGAAAGAAAAAGAATAGCGTTGTGGCTGCCTAAGCCCAGGCTATAAGAACAAGCTGATTCGTCAGCGATACCGCAGCTCCATGACCAGTGTGTCGTGGAGCTGCTTTTTTTAGAGGATGTTTATTATTAAACACCCCTCTTAATAACGAGAGACTGCTTTTAGAATGAAGAAATGTGGCAATTTTCGTAAAGAGACATATTTTTTCATAAAGATGCCGGGAGGCTTTTTTGTATAAGGGAGATTTTATGGCTCAGATTCCAAATTAAATTGTAATACTTTGAGAATTTGCCATGAAAAAATATTTCTTAAATATTTGTCTATGTGGTAATTAATTATTAATTTTGTGGTCGCAATAAAGGCTTCACACCTGTGCTGCGCCCCTAACTCAATGTGTGTCAGGGATGTAGTCATGTCGTGAGCCGTATTTGCGAACATGAGAAATGAACATGTACAACTAAATAAACCAAGTAAAACCCAAACAAACTAAGATGCCTACTATTCAGCAATTAGTACGAAAAGGTCGCGTGGCTCTTGAGGACAAGAGTAAATCGCCTGCGCTTGACAGCTGCCCCCAGCGTCGCGGCGTGTGCGTGCGCGTGTACACCACCACTCCTAAAAAACCTAACTCGGCAATCCGTAAAGTAGCGCGTGTGCGTCTCACCAACGGCAAGGAAGTCAACTCCTACATTCCCGGTGAAGGCCACAACCTGCAGGAGCACTCAATTGTGCTGGTTCGCGGCGGTCGTGTGAAGGACCTCCCCGGTGTACGTTACCACATCGTACGCGGAACACTTGATACCTCAGGTGTCAAAGACCGCACACAGCGTCGCTCCAAATATGGAGCCAAACGCCCCAAGGCAGGTGCAGCCAAGAAGTAATCCTCAAGAAGGGTGAAGCAAATCTAAACGCATCGCGAGATTTTTAACTAATCAGTTTTCAAACTCGTTTTTGTATTTCTTGAAAAGCAGCTAAGTGTAATATTACACATTATATATATTACAGGCAGAACGGTTGAGTAAGCACGGCATGAGAGCCGGCTGAAGACACAAGCAGCAAGCAACCAAGCAATCAAAAACACATCCCATTTTTAAGAAAAATGAGAAAAGCCAAACCAAAGAAACGTGTGATCCTTCCCGATCCCGTTTTCAATGATGTGCGCGTTTCAAAGTTCGTCAACCACCTGATGTATGACGGCAAGAAGAGCACAGCGTACACAATTTTCTACAATGCTCTTGAGACTGTGAAGTCAAAACTTCCCAACGAGGAGATGACAGCGCTCGAGATATGGAAGAAAGCATTGGAGAACATCACCCCTCAGGTAGAGGTGAAATCGCGCAGAGTTGGTGGCGCAACATTCCAGGTGCCCACAGAGATCCGCGCAGACCGTAAAGAATCTATTTCGATGAAAAATCTGATCCTGTATGCACGTCGCCGCGGCGGAAAGACCATGGCTGACAAACTCGCAGCAGAAATTGTAGACGCCTTCAATGACCAGGGCGGTGCATTCAAACGCAAAGAAGATATGCACAAGATGGCCGAGGCAAACCGTGCATTCGCACACTTCCGTTTCTGATGGACATAACTGTACAGGAAAAATTTCAATAACCAAACATCATCTTGAAATAGACTTCTCAACAAGCAACAATTATGGCCAAGAACGACGAATATCTCAAGTTTACGCGTAATATAGGCATCATGGCTCACATTGATGCCGGCAAAACCACTACCTCAGAGCGTATACTTTTCTATACCGGTCTGACCCACAAAATCGGTGAGGTGCACGATGGCGCCGCTACCATGGACTGGATGGAACAGGAGCAGGAGCGTGGTATCACAATCACTTCCGCTGCTACCACAGCATTCTGGAAGTATAATGATGAGAAATATAAAATCAACCTGATCGACACTCCGGGACACGTTGACTTCACCGTTGAGGTTGAGCGTTCTCTCCGCGTTCTGGACGGCGCTGTGGCTACATTCTGTGCCGTTGGCGGCGTTGAACCCCAGAGCGAGACAGTGTGGCGTCAGGCAGACAAATACAACGTGCCCCGTATCGGTTACGTCAACAAGATGGACCGCTCAGGTGCAAACTTCTTCGAGGTTGTGCGTCAGCTCAAAGATGTGCTTGGCGCAAATCCCTGTCCCATTCAGATCCCTATCGGAGCTGAAGAGACATTCAAAGGAATAGTTGACCTGATTCAGATGAAAGCCATATTCTGGCACGATGAGTCAATGGGCGCTGACTATTCAGTTGAAGAAATCCCCGCCTCAATACTTGATGAGGCACGCGAGTATCGCGACAAGATGCTTGAAAAAATCGCCGAGTATGACGATGCACTCATGGAGAAATACTTTGATGATCCCTCAACCATCACCGTCGAGGAAATCAAACGCGCTCTCCGCAAAGCCACCCTGTCAATGGACCTCGTGCCGATGACATGCGGCTCATCGTTCAAGAACAAAGGCGTTCAGTGCCTGCTTGATAATGTGTGCGCATATCTTCCCAGCCCCCTTGACGCAGGTGCTGTTGAGGGACATGCCGTGGGCAACAGCGACGAGATTGTTACACGCGAGCCCTCAAGTGAAGCTCCCATGTGCGCGCTGGCATTCAAGATCGCAACAGACCCCTATGTAGGACGTCTGTGCTTCTTCCGCGTATATTCAGGCGATGTGAAAGCCGGCTCTTACGTGCTCAACAGCCGTTCAGGCAAAAAAGAGCGCATCAGCCGTCTGTTCCAGATGCACTCAAACAAGCAGAACCCCAAAGAGCAGATTGACTGCGGCGATATAGGCGCAGGCGTAGGCTTCAAGGACATCCGCACCGGTGACACACTCTGCGCCGAGGATGCCCCCATCGTGCTTGAGGCTATGGACTTCCCCGATCCCGTTATCGGAATCGCCGTCGAACCCCTTACCCAGAAAGACCTTGACAAACTTGGCGTAGGTCTACAGAAACTGGCTGAGGAAGATCCCACTTTCCGCGTACAGACCAATGAAGAGACCGGCCAGACCGTGATCTCCGGTATGGGTGAGCTTCACCTTGACATCATCATTGACCGCCTCAAACGCGAGTTCAAGGTTGAGTGCAAACAGGGCCGTCCTCAGGTTACATACAAAGAAAGCATCACACGTCCCGTTGAATTGCGTGAGGTGTTCAAGAAACAGACCGGTGGCCGCGGTAAATTCGCTGACATCATTGTTCGCATTGAACCCGTTGATGAAGGCTTTGAAGGCAACCTCCAGTTTGTTGACGAGGTGAAAGGCGGAAACATTCCCAAGGAATACATCCCCAGCATCCAGAAAGGATTCATCACAGCAATGAAGAATGGTGTTCTTGCCGGCTTCCCTGTTGAGCAGCTCAAAGTGACTGTTATCGACGGAAGCTACCACCCGGTTGACTCCGATCAGCTTTCATTTGAGCTTTGTGCCATCCAGGCCTTCAAGAAAGCCAGTGAGAAAGCAGGTCCTGTGCTTCTGGAACCCATCATGAAAATTGAAGTGGTTACCCCTGAAGAGTCAATGGGCGATGTGATCTCCGACCTTAACAAACGTCGCGGACAGGTTGAAGGCATGGAAACAAGCCGCTCAGGTGCCCGCGTGGTCAAGGCGAAAGCTCCGCTGGCAGAAATGTTCGGTTACGTGACCGCCCTCCGCACCATCACATCAGGCCGTGCCACCAGCACAATGTCATTCTCACATTATGCGGAAGTCTCAAGCTCGATAGCACGCAACGTGCTCACCGAATGCCAGGGACGTGTGGATCTCATCAAGTAAAAATAAGAAATAAACAATATCATGAGTCAGAAAATAAGAATAAAACTCAAATCTTACGATCATAACCTCGTTGACAAAAGCGCAGAGAAGATCGTAAAGACCGTGAAGAGCACCGGTGCAGTGATCTCTGGCCCCATACCCCTGCCTACTCACAAGCGCATCTTCACAGTGAACCGCTCAACTTTTGTCAACAAGAAAAGCCGCGAGCAGTTCCAGCTGTCATCATACAAACGTCTCATTGACATCTACAACTCCACGGCCAAGACCGTTGATGCCCTCATGAAACTTGAGCTTCCCAGCGGAGTTGAGGTTGAGATAAAAGTCTGATACCGTCAGCATACCATCATATAAAACAGAATAAAAAAGCAGGAAAGACATGCCGGCCGCTGTTAAAAGCGGCTGGCAGAATCTCCGCAAGTCAAAAAAACAATAAATTAACAGAGAAATGCCAGGATTATTAGGAAAGAAAATCGGAATGACATCCGTTTTCAGTGCCGAGGGAAAAAACATTCCATGCACTGTTATCGAAGTTGGTCCTTGTGTTGTCACTCAGGTTAAGACAGAAGAAACCGATGGCTACAACGCCCTTCAGCTCGGTTTTGGCGATGAGAAAGAAAAACATCTCACCCAGCCCGAGATCGGCCACTTCAAGAAAGCCGGAGTGGATCCCAAGCGCTACTTGGCCGAGTTCAAAGGATTTGACGGTGACTACAAGTGTGGTGACGTCATCAGTGTTGACATGTTTACAGAAAGCGATTTCGTAGACGTTGCCGGCATCAGCAAAGGTAAAGGATTCCAGGGTGTTGTAAAACGTCACGGCTTTGGCGGTGTAGGCCAGAGCACCCACGGCCAGCACAACCGTCTGCGTGCTCCCGGTTCAATAGGTGCATGTTCATACCCCGCAAAAGTGTTCAAAGGCATGCGTATGGCCGGACAGACAGGTAATCAGAAAGTGACCGTACAGAACCTTCAGGTTATCAAAGTTATCCCTGAACACAATCTCATCATGCTCAAGGGCTCGATTCCCGGCAGCAAAGGTTCAATCATTTCAATAGAGAAATAACATGGAAGTAGCAATATACAACCAGGAAGGCCAGGACACAGGCCGCAAGGCAGTCCTCAACGATGAAGTGTTTGCCATCGAGCCCAACGAACATGTGCTGTACCTCGATGTGAAGCAGTACCTTGCCGCTCAGCGTCAGGGCACCCACAAGAGCAAGGAACGCAGCGAAGTTTCCGGATCAACACGCAAACTGCACAAGCAGAAAGGTGGCGGCGGCAGCCGTATCGGAGATATCAACTCACCCGTTCTGGTGGGTGGAGGCCGTGTGTTCGGACCCCGTCCCCGCGACTATCGCTTCAAACTCAACAAAAAGATGAAACAGCTGGCGCGCCGCAGCGCACTGAGCCTCAAGGCAGCTGCCGGTCAGATTATTGTGGTTGAAAACATCAAAATAGACGCCCCCAAAACCAAAGAATACTTAAAGATTGCTAAAAATATCAAAGTAGATGACAAGAAGGTGCTTCTGATTTTGGCAGACCATGATAAAAACGTATATTTGTCTGCTCGAAATGTCCCGGACACCAACCTCATGAGTGCCTCGGACATCAACGCGTATGCCGTGCTCAACAATAATGCCCTGGTTGTCACCGAGGCCGGTCTTGAGCTCATCAACAAACTTTAACCACTCAGAGACACAACGACAATGGACATAACAATCAAACCCGTCATCACCGAGCAGGCAACAAAGCTTCAGGAGCGACTGAACGTTTATACATTCCGTGTTTCGCCTGATGCCGACAAGAATCAGATCCGTCACACCATAGAACAGCTCTATGGCGTGAAAGTAGTGCGGATCAACACCGCTGTTGTACGTGGCAAAAACAAAAGCCGCTGGACAAAGAGCGGACTGTTGCGCGGCAACACGGCCAAATGGAAAAAGGCTTTCGTCAGTGTTGCCGAAGGCCAGAACATTGACTTTTACAGCAATATCTAAATAAAAAATGGCAGTAAGAAAATTCAAGCCCACAACTCCAGGGCAAAGACACAAAGTTATCGGTGTATTTAAAGGTACCATCACTGCTACAACACCGGAGAAATCTCTTACAGTCGGAAAGCGTGCCTCAGGAGGCCGTAACTCTGAAGGCCATCTCACCACCCGCTACCTTGGTGGTGGCCACAAACGCAAATTCCGTTTAATAGACTTTAAGAGAAACAAAGACGGAGTTCCCGCCGTCGTCAAGTCAATCGAGTACGATCCCAACCGTTCGGCCAACATCGCGCTCCTTTACTACGTTGACGGCGCAAAAGCTTACATCATCGCACCCAATGGACTCCAGGTTGGAGCAACCGTGGTGAGCGGTGCTGACGCTGCTCCCGAAGTCGGCAACGCACTCCCGTTGAGCAAAATTCCCGTCGGTACCGTCATACACTGCATCGAGTTACGTCCCGGTCAGGGTGCCTTCATGGCACGCAGCGCCGGAACATCGGCTCAGCTTGTATCCCGTGAGGGAAACTATGCTATAGTCAAATTACCTTCAGGCGAGACCCGCAAGATCCTCGCCACGTGCAAAGCCACAATCGGTGTGGTTGGCAACAGCGAGCACATGCTTGAGCGCTCAGGTAAAGCCGGACGCTCACGTTGGCTGGGCCGCCGTCCCCACAACCGTGGTGTTGTCATGAACCCTGTTGACCACCCCATGGGCGGTGGTGAGGGCCGTTCGTCGGGCGGACATCCCCGTTCACGCAAAGGCCTGTATGCAAAAGGTCTCAAGACACGCGCGCCCAAGAAACACTCTTCAAAGTATATTATTGAAAGAAGAAAGAAGTAATCTGATTAAATTAGCAATATGAGCCGTTCATTAAAAAAAGGACCGTTTATCAGCGTGAAACTCGAAAAGAAAGTCGCTGACATGGACGCATCAGGCAAAAAGGCCGTCATCAAGACATGGAGCCGTGCCTCGATGATAGCCCCTGAATTCGTTGGCCACACTTTCGCAGTCCACAACGGTAACAAATTCATTCCCGTGTACGTAACCGAGAACATGGTGGGTCACAAGTTGGGCGAGTTTGCGCCCACACGCACCTTCCGTGGTCACGCCGGCAACAAGAAAAAATAAAAACCGGGAAAAACAACCAACAACCACCACGATATAAAAGATCAAAAATACAATGGGTGTAAGAAAAAGAATATCAGCCGACAAGAAGAAAGAGCAGGCCGCGAAGACAGCCTTTGCCAAGCTGCTCAACATACCTTCTTCTCCCAGGAAAATGCGACTGGTTGCCGACATGGTGCGCGGAAAAGAAGTGTTCCGTGCCCTGGGTATCCTCAAATTCTCCAATAAAGAGGCCGCAGCACGTCTTGAGAAACTCGTGCGTTCAGCTGTCGCCAACTGGGAAGCCAAAAACGAAAAGAAAGCGGAAAGCGGCGAACTGTACATCAGCACAATATATGTCAATTGCGCACCGATGCTGAAACGCCTCCGCACAGCTCCCCAGGGACGCGGATACCGCATCCGCAAACGCTCCAATCACGTGACAGTGATTGTTGACAGCATTGAAAACAAAAACAACAAAAACCAGGCATAAGACATGGGACAGAAAGTTAATCCAATCAGCAACCGCTTAGGCGTGATACGTGGCTGGGACTCCAACTGGTACGGAGGCAAGAAATACGGGGAGACAATCCTTGAGGACTCCAAACTCCGCCAGTACCTGAACGTCCGCCTGGCAAAATGTTCGGTGTCGCGCATCGTCATTGAGCGCACACTCAAACTCATCACAATAACCATCTGCACCAGCCGTCCCGGCCTCATCATAGGCAAAGGCGGTCAGGAAGTTGAGAAACTTAAGGAAGAACTGAAGAAAGTTACCGACAAAGATGTGCAGATAAACATCTTTGAGGTTAAACGTCCCGAACTCGACGCAATGATTGTTGCAAGCACTATCGCACGTCAGATTGAAGGCAAGATTGCCTATCGCCGTGCCATAAAAATGGCTATCGCTGCAACCATGCGTGCCGGTGCCGAGGGCATCAAAGTGCAGGTTTCAGGACGTCTCAACGGCGCCGAGATTGCCCGCAGCGAGATGTTCAAGGAAGGCCGTACCCCTCTGCACACACTGCGTGCCGACATAGACTATGCACTTGTCGAGGCACACACCAAAGTCGGTGTGCTCGGTGTGAAAGTATGGATATGCCGCGGCGAAGTCTATGGCAAACGTGATCTGGCTCCCCAGTTCACAGCCGCCAAACAGGATCGCGGAGTAGGTGCTCCGGCACGTCGCGGTGGTTTCCGTCGCGGTGCAAAAACAAATCGTTAAACCTCCAAGACACTGACATACAACAATGTTACAACCTAAGAAAACAAAATTCCGCCGTCAGCAGAAAGGCCGCATGAAAGGCATTGCCCAGCGTGGCAACCAGCTGGCTTTCGGTTCGTTCGGCATCAAGACACTGGAGTCCAAATGGATCACCGGCCGTCAGATAGAAGCCGCCCGTATCGCTGTGACACGCTACATGCAGCGTCAAGGACAGATATGGATCCGCATCTTCCCCGACAAGCCTATCACCAAAAAACCTGCCGAAGTCCGCATGGGTAAAGGTAAAGGTTCACCTGAAGGCTTCGTGGCACCTGTAACCCCGGGCCGTATAATCATAGAAGTTGAAGGAGTAAGCTACGACATAGCCAAAGAAGCGCTTCGTCTGGCTGCGCAGAAACTCCCCGTGGTCACCAAATTTGTGGTCAGCCGCGATTATGATCCCAATCAAAACGTATAAACGCACAGCCACATGAAAAAAGAAGAAATAAAAGAAATGAGCACCGGTGACCTTCAGGACCGCCTCGCTGTCATGGAGCAGGAATATCGTCAGCTCATAGCAACCCACGCAGTGTCGCCCATCGACAACCCTGCCAAAATTACCGCAGACCGTCGCATGATAGCCCGGGTCAAGACCGAGCTCCGCGCACGCCAGCTTAACAACAAATAAACAACCCGCAAAAAATGGAAGAAAAACGTAACCTACGCAAAGAGCGCATCGGGGTTGTGACAAGCAACAAAGGCGACAAAACCATCACCGTTGCCGTGAAATGGAAAGAGAAACACCCCATCTACGGCAAATTCGTCAACAAGACCAAGAAATATCACGCCCATGACGAGAAGAACGAGTGCAGCATCGGTGACACCGTTCGGCTGATGGAGACCCGCCCCCTGAGCAAAACCAAGAAATGGAGATTAGTAGAAATCATTGAAAAAGTGAAATAAACCATGATACAGACAGAATCACGACTCAACGTTGCCGACAACTCCGGAGCCAAAGAAGTGCTGTGCATACACGTGCTTGGCGGAACCGGACGTCGCTACGCCTCAGTGGGCGACATCATAGTCGTCACCGTCAAAGCCGCCATCCCCGGCAGCGACGTTAAAAAAGGCACTGTATCGAAGGCAGTGGTTGTACGCACCAAGAAAGAAGTTCGCCGTCAGGACGGATCCTACATCCGCTTCGATGACAACGCATGTGTGCTGCTCAACAACGCCGGCGAGCTGCGCGGCACCCGTATCTTCGGCCCTGTCGCACGTGAACTGCGCGCAACAAACATGAAGATAGTTTCGCTCGCCCCTGAAGTGCTCTAATCACCACCTCAACTAACAAATCAAAGCAAAATGAGCAAGTTACATATAAAGAAAGGCGACAACGTCTACGTGCTCTCCGGTGAGGACCGCGGCAAGACAGGCCGTGTGCTTTCCGTGCAGACCTCCAAATACCGCGCCATTGTAGAAGGAGTGAACTTTGTCACCAAAGCTACAAAACCGTCAGCCAAACACCCCCAGGGCGGACTGGTTAAAATGGAGGCGCCCATACACATTTCAAACATAGCACTTGTTGACCCCAAGACCGGCAAACCCACCCGCATATCAATCCGCAGGGACGATGACGGCAAAAAAGTGCGTATTTCAAAAAAATCAGGACAGGAGATTAAATAATGAGCACCACAACATTGCAAAAAGACTACAAGGAGCGCATTGTCCCCGCTCTTGAGAAAGAGTTCAACTATACAACAGTGATGCAAGTTCCGCGTCTGGAGAAAATTGTCATCAATCAGGGTATAGGCGACGCCACACAAGACAAGAAACTCATTGATATAGCTATCAACGAGCTGACAGCCATAACCGGACAGAAAGCAGTTCCCACACTGTCACGCAAAGACATCTCCAACTTCAAGCTCCGTAAAAAAATGCCCGTAGGTGTGCGTGTCACCCTGCGTCGTGAGCGTATGTACGAGTTCCTGGAGCGTCTTATCCGCGTGGCCCTTCCCCGTATACGCGACTTCAAAGGTATTGAGGGCAAACTGGACGGACGTGGCAACTACACACTTGGAATTACCGAACAGATCATCTTCCCCGAGATCAACATTGACAACATCAACAAACTGATGGGTATGAACATCACCTTCGTCACCACCGCCAAGACCGATGAAGAAGGCTATGCTCTGCTGAAGAATTTCGGACTCCCCTTCAAAAACGCTAAAAACTGAACATAGATGGCTAAAGAATCAATGAAAGCCCGCGAGGTGAAACGTGCCCGCCTGGTGAACAAGTACGCCGAGCGCAAAGCCCAGCTCAAGAAACAGGCAAAAGAACTTGCCAAAGAGGGTGAAAGCGCATATGAAGTGTACCAGCAGTTGCAGAAGTTCCCCAAGAACGCATCTGCAATCCGCATGCACAACCGTTGCTCCATCACCGGACGTCCCAAAGGGTACATGCGCCTCTTTGGTATCTCGCGTATCCAATTCCGCGAAATGGCAAGCGCCGGCCTTATCCCCGGTGTGAAGAAAGCAAGCTGGTAAGAAACAGTTCCGGCAATAGACCGGATGCAGCCACCTCCCCAGATCCTGGATCTCCCCACCCGCCGGAGTGAGACACCTCCGGAAATTCCTCTCGGGAGAAAACAGGACCGCCGGGAAACCACCGGACAACCGGCCACCGCCCCCAGGGCTCTCTTCCACGCAATGACGGCCTCCATTCTCTGGGCCGTCACCAAGAAAAAGACAAGAGACAGACATTAAATATTGTTGGGCTTGTCCCAATCAATTTAACAAAACAAAAAAATGACAGATCCAATTGCAGACTACCTCACAAGATTGAGAAACGCAATCAAAGCTAACCACCGTGTAGTGGAGATTCCCGCCTCAAACTTGAAAAAAGAGATCACCAAGATTCTCTTTGAACAAGGCTACATTCTCAATTACAAGTTCATTGAGAATGACACCCCGTCAGGCGCCATCAAGATAGCGCTCAAATATGACAACATAGACCGCGTCAACGCCATCAAAGGCCTCAAACGCGTGTCACGTCCCGGACTCCGCCAGTACACAGGCTACAAAGACATGCCCCGTGTGCTCAACGGCCTTGGTATCGCCATCCTCAGCACCAGCAAAGGAGTGATGACAAATAAAAAAGCCGCAGAAGAGAAAATCGGCGGCGAAGTGTTATGCTACGTTTACTAATCAACAAAGGAGGAACACAATATGTCAAGAATAGGTAAAGCTCCCATCGCCATTCCCGCAGGAGTGACAGTAACAGTTGATGGTAACACCGTAACCGTGAAAGGTCCCAAAGGCCAGTTGAGTGAGACCGTCCATGACGATATCACCGTAAAGACAGAAGACAACCACATCATCGTAGAACGTCCCAGTGACGACCGTGAGCACCGCGCGCGCCATGGCCTCTATCGCGCACTCATCCACAACATGGTTGTGGGCGTGAGCGACGGTTACCGCAAAGAAATGGAACTTGTCGGCGTGGGCTACCGTGCCACAGCCACAGGTCAGGTGCTTGAACTCAGCCTGGGTTTCTCACATGCAATATACATCAAGCTTCCCGCCGAAGTGAAAGTTGAGGCAAAGAGCGAGCGTAACAAAAACCCGCTGATCATCCTGGAGAGCGCAGACAAACAGCTCATCGGTCAGGTATGCGCCAAGATACGCTCACTGCGCAAGCCCGAACCCTACAAAGGCAAAGGTATCAAATTTGTAGGCGAAGTTATCCGCCGCAAGTCAGGAAAATCGGCAAGCGCCAAATAAACCCTAAAACAACTACGATACAATGGTAACTAAAATACAGAGAAGAAATAAAATCAAAACACGCATCCGCGGCAGAATCAGTGGCACAGCCGCACGTCCGCGCATGACAGTGTTCCGCTCAAACAAACAGATATACGTCCAGCTGATAGATGATCTCAGCGGAAAAACCCTTGCTGCCGCTTCCTCAAAAGGACTTGAGGCAAAAGGTACCAAGAGCGAGATCGCCGCTGCCGTTGGCAAAGCCATCGCCGAGAAAGCACAGGGCGCCGGCATACAAGAAGTAGTTTTTGACCGCAACGGATACCTCTTCCACGGTCGTGTTAAATCACTTGCTGACGCAGCTCGCGAAGGCGGACTCAAATTCTGATAGAACCATGGCAAAGAACAATAGAGTAAAATCAACAAACGATCTTGAACTTAAAGACCGTCTTGTAGCCATCAACCGCGTTACAAAAGTTACAAAAGGCGGCCGTGCCTTCACATTCGCAGCCATAGTTGTTGTCGGCAACGAGAACGGCATAGTGGGCTGGGGACTCGGTAAAGCCAATGAAGTGCAGGCAGCCATCGCCAAAGGCGTTGAGGCCGCAAAAAAGAACCTGATAAAAGTTCCTGTCCACAAAGGCACCATACCCCATGAGCAGGCAGCCAAATTCGGTGGTTCACGCATCATCCTCAAGCCCGCCACCCACGGTACCGGTGTGAAAGCCGGCGGTGCTATGCGTGCTGTCCTTGAGAGCGTAGGCATCACAGACGTGCTTGCCAAGAGCAAAGGTTCATCAAACCCCCACAACCTTGTGAAAGCCACAATAGAGGCACTCGGCGAAATGCGCTCACCGGCACAGGTAGCCCAGAACCGCGGCATAAGCGTTGAACAAGTTTTCCACGGATAACCCCCGTCGGTACAACCAACACAGTTACCAAAAACTTTACAACACGCAAAACAAATGGCACAGATAAAGATCAAACAGATAAAGAGCCGCATCAATTGCCCTGCGGTTCAGAAACGTACCCTTGACGCACTTGGTCTGCACAAAATGAACCATACCGTCACACATGAGGACACCCCCTCCATCCAGGGTATGATAAAAAAAGTACATCACCTCGTTGAAGTCACCAAAGCTTGAACGTGTAAAAAACCTATAAAGACATTAGAAACATGGATTTAAGTAATTTACAACCCGCCGTCGGCTCAGTTAAGAAAAAAACACGCATCGGCCGCGGACCCGGCTCAGGCAAAGGCGGCACATCGACACGTGGACATAAGGGAGCCAAATCACGCTCCGGCTACAAACGCAAAATAGGTTTTGAAGGTGGACAGATGCCACTTCAGCGCCGTTTGCCCAAATTCGGGTTCAAGAACATAAACCGCGTTGAATACAAAGCTGTCAACCTTGACCTTATCGAGGCACTTGCACAGGCCAAGAACCTCCAGAAAATCGGCCTTGAGGAACTGCGTTCCGCCGGCTTCATAAACCGTCATCAGCTTGTCAAGATACTTGCAAACGGAACAGTCAGCCAAGCTCTGACAGTTGAAGCCAACGCATTTTCCAAAGCTGCCGAAAGCGCCATCGTGGCTGCCGGAGGTTCAATCCTAAAAGTATAAACCAATCATGAGATTTTTCCAAACACTCAAAAACATCTGGACAATTCAGGAACTGCGCAAACGCCTGTTGCTGACATGTCTGCTCGTGCTCATCTACCGTCTTGGGTGTTACGTTGTGCTTCCCGGCGTGTCGCCGTCCGACATTCTGGCCATGCAGAACTTCACAAACAAGACCGGCATGATGCAGCTGCTGGATATGTTCTCCGGCGGTGCCTTCTCACAGGCATCAGTATTCGCACTCGGAATCATGCCCTACATCACAGCGTCCATTGTGATACAGTTGTTGGGCATGGTGTTGCCTGCATTCCAGAAAATGCAGCGCGAGGGTGAAAGCGGACGCCAGAAACTCAACCAGATCACACGCTATCTGACAGTGCTGATCCTGGTGCTTCAGGCCCCCGCCTATCTGGTCAACCTCCAGTATCAGGCACAGGTGACATTCGGCATAGCCACAATATGTTATCTGACTGTGATTCTGGCAGCAGGCTCCATGTTCATTATGTGGTTGGGCGAGCGCATAACAGACCGCGGTATCGGCAACGGCATATCATTCATTATCCTTGTCGGTATTCTTGCACGCCTCCCGAACGCCCTGCTCTTCGAATTCACAAACCGTCTTCCCGGATCATCGGGTCAGGGAGGCCTTGTGATGTTCGTGGTTGAGATCATCCTTCTTCTGGCTGTCACAGTGGGCGCCGTACTTCTTGTACAAGGCACACGCAAAGTGCCCGTGCAATACGCAAAACGTATTGTCGGCAACCGCCAGTACGGAGGCGCACGCCAGTACATACCCCTGAAAGTCAACGCCGCAGGTGTGATGCCTATCATCTTTGCCCAGGCAATAATGTTCATCCCCATCACACTGGCAGGATTTGCCAGCGGCGGCAACGGATTCTGGTCATCGCTCACTGACATCAACAGTTTTGCCTACAATCTGATTTTCTTTGTGCTGATTGTAGCATTCACCTACTTCTATACAGCCATTACAGTGCGTCCCACCCAGATGGCAGAAGAGATGAAGCGCAATAACGGATTCATCCCCGGTGTGAAGCCCGGCAAAAAGACTGCAGAATATCTGGACCTCATCATGTCACGCATAACCCTTCCCGGATCAATCTTCCTGGGAATTGTGGCTATCCTGCCCGCATTTGCGCGTTGCCTGAACATAAGCCAGAATTTCGCACAGTTCTTTGGCGGCACATCACTGCTCATCATGGTAGGTGTTGTTCTTGACACCCTCCAGCAGATAGAGTCACACCTGATGATGCACCACTATGACGGCCTGATGAAAGAAGGTAAGATCAAGGGCCGCACAACAGGTTCAGCATATTGATGACCCGATCAGAACAATTGACGTTTAATAAACAGAATGATATATCTCAAGACACCTGAAGAAATCCAAGCCATGCGTCCGGCGTGTGAGCTGATAAGCCGCACCCTCGGAGAACTGGCAAAATGGATAGAGCCGGGTGTGACCACACGCCGTCTTGACACCATTGCCCGCGAATTTATCCGCGACAATGGTGGCAAACCGGCCTGTCTGGGCTATTCAGGTTTTCCGGCAACATTGTGCATTGAGGTAAACGAGACAGTTGTGCACGGTTTTCCGTCCAACTACTCCCTGCGCGACGGCGACATAATAGGCATCGATACCGTTGTTGAGAAAGACACTTTCATGGGTGACATGTGCTACACATTCCCGGTCGGAGACGTTGATGACAAAATCCTTGCCCTGTGCCGCACCACCAAAGAGTCATTGCAGATAGGCATTGACGCATGCGTGGCCGGACGACGCATTGGCGATATCGCAAATGCCATCCAGACATACTGTGAACACCGCAACTACTCGGTGGTGCGTGAAATGTGCGGACATGGCATAGGCCATGATATGCACGAGGATCCCGAAGTCCCCAATTACGGACGCCGTGGCATCGGCCCCGTGATCAAAAACGGCATGGTGCTCTGCATAGAGCCCATGATAAATATGGGATCACGCAATATCGTAATAGAAAGCGACGGATGGACATGCCGCACAAAAGACCGCAAGCCATCGGCACATTACGAGCATACTTTGGCCGTGTATGATGACAAAGCACATCCGCTCACAACCTTCGCCTATATAGAAGAGGCCCTGGGTGAAAGATATATCTGAAACAAACTATTGAACTGATAAAGATTTTATGGCAAAACAAGCAGCAATCGAACAGGACGGCACCGTTGTCGAGGCACTGTCAAACGCAATGTTCCGCGTTGAACTTGAGAACGGACATCAGATCACCGCACACATAGCAGGCAAAATGCGCATGCATTACATAAAAATATTGCCCGGCGACAAAGTGCGCGTGGAAATGTCGCCCTACGACCTCTCAAAAGGCCGCATCGCATTCCGCTATAAATAAAAACAAAATATACTAAAAGAAAAATGAAAGTAAGAGCATCTGTAAAAAAGCGCACCCCGGACAGCAAGATCGTCCGCCGCAAAGGGCGCCTCTACGTAATCAACAAGAAAAACCCCAAGTACAAACAACGTCAAGGATAACATTTGTTATAACAGCTAAGACAACAACCATAAACAGAACATGGCAGTAAGAATAGTGGGAGTTGACCTCCCCCAGAACAAAAGAGGTGAAATAGCCTTGACCTACATCTACGGCATTGGCCGCAGCTCGGCAAAAAAAATTCTTGAAACCGCAGGCGTAGACGTAAACACAAAAGTTAAAGACTGGACAGACGCAGAAGCCGCCAAAGTACGTGAAGTGATTGGCGCCGAATATAAGGTTGAAGGTGACCTGCGCAGCGAAATCCAGCTCCATATCAAACGACTGATGGATATAGGCTGCTACCGTGGCATCCGCCACCGCAACGGACTTCCCGTCCGCGGCCAGTCCACCAAGAACAACGCACGCACACGCAAAGGCCGCAAAAAGACCGTTGCCAACAAGAAAAAAGCTACCAAATAAATAACATAACCCACCGATATGGCAAAAAAAACAGTTGCAGCTAAGAAGAGAAACGTAAAAGTGTCGGCAGAAGGACAGCTTCACGTTCACTCATCTTTCAATAACATAATAGTATGCCTCGCCAACAGCGAAGGACAGGTCATCTCATGGTCATCAGCCGGTAAGATGGGCTTCCGCGGAAGCAAGAAGAACACACCCTATGCCGCCCAGATGGCAGCACAGGACTGTGCCAAGACCGCATATGACCTTGGCCTGCGCAAAGTGAAAGCATACGTCAAAGGTCCCGGTAACGGCCGTGAGTCAGCAATCCGTACAATACATGGTGCAGGAATTGAAGTTGTGGAAATCATTGACGTGACTCCACTGCCCCACAACGGTTGCCGTCCTCCCAAACGCCGCCGCGTATAATATTGATCAGTGATTGCAGTCAGTCTGTTTTTCCATACAACCACAGTAAAAAACTGAGAAAGATCCGGAAACAGAACGACAAGAATCACTCTCACTTTCTATAAAAAATCTTTTAGTAAAAAACAGATAACAAACACAGCGGCATTCACCATTTCCGGAACATCCGGCCCGCAACGCCGGGAGAATCCAAATTATAGGCCCGAGGGCAAATGACCATACGATTCGTCACCTCTCTATGGTCGCGGCTGCAAAACCCTCCCGCCTGACAAAGATCAGACCGAGAGCCAAAAACACAAAGCTCGGTGAAACCCGGAAACGGATGCCCCTAAAACTGATTGATAAAATGGCTAGATATACCGGTCCAAAAACCAAAATCGCCCGTAAGTTCGGCGAACCCATCTTCGGCCCCGACAAAGTGCTCCAGAAGCGCAATTTTCCGCCGGGCCAGCACGGCCAGAACCGCCGTCGCAAAACAAGCGAGTATGGCATTCAGCTTCGTGAGAAACAGAAAGCCAAATACACATATGGCGTTCTTGAGAAACAGTTCCGCAACCTTTTTGACAAGGCAAGCTCACTGAAAGGTATCACTGGTGAAATCCTTCTCCAGCTTCTTGAGAGCCGCCTTGACAACGTGGTTTACCGTCTGGGCATAGCACCCACCCGTGCCGCTGCCCGCCAGCTGGTACTCCACCGCCACATTGTGGTGAACGGTGAAGTGGTGAACATCCCCAGCTACCAGGTGAAACCCGGTGACATTGTGGGCGTTCGTGAAAAATCAAAATCACTTGAAGTCATCGCTGATGCTCTTGCCGGTTTCAACCACACAAAATATCCCTGGATCGAGTGGGACGAAACAGTGAAAGCCGGCAAACTCCTCCATGTTCCCGCACGTGAGGACATCCCCGAGAACATCAAAGAACAACTCATAGTCGAGCTCTACTCGAAATAATTCTTAAAAGCAAGATCCATGGCTATATTAGCATTCCAGAAACCCGACAAAGTGCTCATGCTCGAAGCCAACAGCTTCTATGGCAAATTTGAGTTCAAACCTTTGGAACCCGGCTATGGCATCACCGTGGGTAACGCCCTGCGTCGCGTACTCCTCTCCGCACTTGAAGGATATGCAATCTCATCAATCAACATTGACGGCGTTAAACACGAATTTGATACCATTCCCGGCGTCAAGGAAGATGTCGCAAACATCATTCTGAACCTCAAGAAGGTTGTGCTCAAACAAAGCGTGGAAGACACTGATTTCGAGAAAGCGACCATAACCGTTACGGGTAAGGAAGTTTTCACAGCCGGTGACATCAGCAAAGCACTGACCGGATTTCAGGTTCTCAATCCAGAACTTGTGATTTGTCATTTGGATCCCAGCGCAAGTTTCACAATCGTACTTACAATTAACAAAGGACGCGGATGGGTACCTGCCGATGAAAACATCGTGCCTGCCGATGACATTCATACAATTGCCATTGACTCCATCTACACTCCCATTAAAAACGTCAAGTACACAATTGAGAACTTCCGAGTTGACCAGAAAACCGACTACGACAAACTTATTCTCGAAATAACCACTGACGGATCCATCCATCCCAAAGATGCCCTTAAAGAGGCTGCACGCATACTTATCTACCACTTCATGCTCTTCTCAGACGAGAAAATAACACTTGAAACCGCTGAGAATGAGAACAACGACGAGTTTGATGAAGAAGTTCTGCATATGCGTCAACTCCTTAAGTCAAAACTTGTCGACATGGATTTGAGTGTGCGCGCCCTTAATTGCCTTAAGAGCGCGGAAGTTGAGACACTCGGTGAACTTGTTGTGTTCAACAAGACCGATCTCCTCAAATTCCGCAACTTCGGCAAGAAGAGCCTGACAGAACTTGACGAGTTCCTTGCAAGCCTCAATCTCTCATTCGGCATGGATATCTCAAAATACAAATTAGACAAAGAATAAATCACGATGCGACACAATAAAAAATTCAATCATCTCGGCCGCAAAAAAGCTCATCGCGACGCCCTCCTTGCCAATATGACGATATCGCTTATCATGCATAAGCGCATAGTCACCACCCTGGCCAAGGCCAAAGCCCTGCGCGTTTACGCCGAACCGCTTATAAACCGTGCCAAAGAAGACACAATGGCCAACCGCCGTCTTGTGTTCTCATACCTTCAGAACAAGGAAGCCATCAAAGAACTCTTTAATGATGTGGCACAGAAAATAGCTGACCGTCCCGGCGGCTACACCCGTATTCTCAAACTTGGCAACCGTCTTGGTGACAACGCAAAGACATGCTTCATTGAACTTGTAGACTACAATGAGGCCATGCTCAAGGAGAAAGCCGGTGCTAAAACCAAAACAACACGTCGTTCGCGCAAGAAAGCAACGCCGAAACCGGCCGAAGCTCCCGCCGCAGAAGCCGTTGAGGCAAAAGCACCTGCCGCCGAATAAAAATTCGGACAGATAACCACACCAAAGCCCATCGCAGGCCACTGACAAGCCCTGCGATGGGCTTTGGCGTGTGAAAGAAGTGAAAAAACTGCCATTTTGCAATTTTTTAAATGTAATTACATAAAGACTCAGGCAAAAAAATTGTAACTTTGTGCTGTAAAGATGACAGATGCTTTGCATCCCCTAAACAAGCAAATTTTATAACTAACCCCTTTTAACACAATAGCTAATTATGAAAATCGAGAAAATTGTCGGCCGTGAAGTGCTTGATAGCCGCGGCAATCCCACTGTTGAAGTAGACGTAATTCTTGAAAGCGGCGCACGTGGCCGTGCTTCAGTTCCCTCAGGAGCCAGCACCGGAGTCAATGAAGCTCTCGAACTTCGTGACGGTGACAAGACCCGCTACATGGGCAAAGGCGTCCTCAAAGCCGTTGCCAACGTGAACGGACCCATTGCAGAACGCCTCATCGGCATGAGCGCCCTTGACCAGATAGCAATTGACAACGCCATGATTGAACTTGACGGAACAGACACCAAGTCCAACCTCGGCGCCAACGCCATTCTCGGGGTCTCACTTGCAGTGGCAAAAGCCGCAGCTGACTATCTTGATCTTCCTCTCTACAAATACATCGGTGGCTGCAACACCTACGTGCTTCCCGTGCCCATGATGAACATCATCAACGGCGGTGCCCACTCTGACGCACCCATCTGCTTCCAAGAATTTATGATCCGTCCTATCGGCGCATCATCATTCCATGAAGGAATCCGCATGGGTACAGAAGTATTCCACAACCTCAAGAAAGTGCTGAAAGACCGTGGCCTGAGCACCGCTGTAGGCGATGAGGGCGGCTTCGCTCCCACACTCGATGGCACAGAAGATGCACTCAACGTAATCATAAAGGCCATTGAACTTGCCGGCTACGTTCCCGGAAAAGACGTTACAATCGGACTTGACTGCGCATCATCCGAGTTCTACAAAGACGGCGTATATGACTACACCTGGAAACAGGGTGCTGACGCTCCCAAACTCACCAGCGAGGAGCAGGCCAAATTCCTCCAGCAGCTCGTTGAGAAATACCCTATCGACTCAATTGAGGACGGTATGGCCGAAGGCGACTGGGAAGGTTGGAAAATCCTCACAGACCTCATCGGCAAACGTTGCCAGCTTGTGGGTGATGACCTCTTTGTAACCAACGTGAAATACCTTGAGAAAGGAATTGAACTCGGTTGCGCAAATTCAATTCTCGTGAAAGTCAACCAGATCGGTTCACTGACAGAGACCCTCCGTGCCGTTGAACTTGCACAGCGTAACAACTACACGGCTGTCATCTCACACCGTTCAGGTGAGACAGAAGATGCCACAATCGCCGACATAGCAGTTGCTACCAACGCCGGACAGATCAAGACCGGTTCTGCAAGCCGCTCAGACCGTATGGCAAAATACAACCAACTTCTCCGTATAGAGGAAGAACTGGGAGCATGCGCACAGTATGGCTACGGCAAAAAGACCAAAATGCCTCAGGCATAATAGGGACTAAAAAACACAGGAACAGCCTGTGCTGACATAAACGAGAACGGCCCACTCACCAAGTGGGCCGTTCTATGTTATGTAAAATTATTTTTCTTTTGGGCTATTCCACTTGGAATTGATCCCGCATCAGGGTGCGATGTTGCGAATTTGTATAACTTTGGCGGCTTATAATCCTGCACGGACCCTTTCACAAAAAAGTCACAACGCGAACGCCCGTAAAACCGTTACGACGCACAAACTCATACAATCCGGACGTGGTCATAACAACCTTTCCGGCTGAGCTAGACGCGTGAAGCACCTGCGGTTCGCCTGCTTTATCAACAATAATAATGCCCCAGTGGGTCACATCGAGATTGCGCAGAGAACAAGTGAAAGCAACCAGATATCCGCTTTTGAACAGCTTTTTCACATCCTTACGGTTAAGCTTTGACGTCTTGAGAATAGGGAAACGTGTGTTTGAATAGCCCCCCTCAATTTCCCGGATTCCTGCATAGACGGCAGAGTCTGCCAACTGTGGATATCGGTTGCAGTTTGAGGTCATGAAATCAATGCTTTTCACAACGTATCCACAAGTAGGAAACGATGAAGTTACGTCCTTTACATTTCCGCGATACGAATTGTCATTGATCCAGTCACAGACATAATGAAGCCGCGACACATAGCCATCCATATTTCCCCGCCGGTACCTTATGCTCTCAAGATTGGCAATATAGTCATGCCAGCTGCCTCGGCCTTCCTTAATGGTTTTTGCAAAAGCGCCGACAGTTTCAATGAAAGTTGTGCAGTCAAGTTCATCAAGATTTACGCCCAGAACCTCCTCATCGCCCTCAAGTGTGTGTGCCACATAAGGGGTGTCCATAAATTCCTGAGCTATCAAAGCCACATAATCCTCCGGAGATTTTCCGTCTGATTCAATGCCAAGTTCAAGAAGCTGATTTATGCGTACCGTATCCTCCGCAATGTTATGAAAAGAAATTCCCGGAAGATCATGGTTGGTCTGACCGTGTGACTGACTGAATGCCGTAACAAGGCCGATAGCGGTCAGAAAAAGTATTTTAATTATATATCTCATAGGAACAAGATTTAATTTTTTTTGCAAAAATAGCATAAGAAAATAGAACATGCAATCTGCCTGAAGAGAAAAACCTGAGAGTTGGCGTACGGAAAAGGCCGAAAAAATAGTTGAGGAGCCGTAAGATTTACATACGGAATGATGTGAATTCAGAAAAACATAATTTTTAGAGTAAAACGATGTGAACAAATTATGATATTTGGAATATTTTGTATTACAGCGGCTTGCATGAGGCAAGTGGGATGATTGCGGATGCTATGGTGGGGGATTTGCGGTGCGCCGGGTGTTAAAGATTGCTAAAAAGTGCACAAATATTTGGTGGGTAA
>JAUNPQ010000099.1 GCA_030536615.1 Bacteroidales bacterium
TAGCGTGCAGTCTGAGCCAGATTTTTTCGTTAATTTTGGGTCATGATAATGGCGGCATGCTTGGCATACGCAATTTAATGTATATATGTAATAACAACGCACTTAACTAATATCCATTCGATGAAACTGACTTTACAGGTACCCTACCGCACAAACTGGGGAGAAAATCTCTATGTCACCGGCAATATTTCAAGCCTTGGTTCCGGTAATGCTGATGCCGCAGCACCTATGCAACTTATCGGTGCGGACATCTGGCAGCTTACAATTGACATTCCTGAACATACGGAGGCTTTTCACTATAATTTCATTGTCAAGAACGGACAGAATATCATAAAACAGGAATGGGGCGCCCCACACTGTTTTGTACGCGGCAATGGAGTTGACAGGGCAACCGTATATGATCATTGGCATGATATGCCCTGGGACAAACCTTACTATTCATCGGCATTTACCGAGTGTATAAACCACCGTAACGGAATCAACGCTCCGGCTGTGCCGCTTAAAGACACAGTCACAATATACATCGCGGCTCCAATGCTGAAACCCGACGAAACGCTTGCTCTGATTGGCGAAAATGCCCTGTTGGGAGAATGGAATCCGGAAATGGCAATCCGCATGAGTGACCACGATTTCCCGATATGGCAGGTGACAGTCAACAGCCGTGCCGTGGTGAAAGGTGAACAATACAAGTTTGTTATCATCAAACATAACAGCAATGAAATTGTTGCCTGGGAAGCCGGAGACAATCGCCGTTTCAATGAAAGCCCTGCGCCGGGAACATCAACCATTCTTGCCGGGCTGGTGTTTGCAAGTCCCGAAGCGCCATGGCGTGGAGCAGGAACCGCTATTCCGGTGTTCTCGCTCCGCAGCGATGAGGATTTTGGCGTAGGCGATTTCTATGATCTGAAAAAGATGATTGACTGGACAGCCTCCACCGGCCAGACCTTCCTTCAGCTTCTGCCGATAAATGACACCACCATGACAGGGACATGGACAGACTCGTATCCCTACAACGCCAACTCCACCTTCGCTCTCCATCCGCTGTATATGCGTCTTGAAGAACTGGGAACGTTGGCCGATGCGGAACGCCGCAAATATTTTGAAAAACTCCGCAAGGAACTCAACAGCCTCCCCCAGATTGACTACGAGCGCGTGATGAACGCCAAGACTGAGTATATGAAGGAAATTTTTGCTCAGGAAGGCAAAAAGACGCTGAATTCCTCAGCATTCAAAAAATATCTTGAGAACAACAAGACATGGATTCTGAAATATGCTGCATTCTGTGTTTTGCGTGACAGGTTCAACACTCCGGACTTCACGATGTGGGGTGAATATGCATCGTTCAATCCTGATATTGTATCCGAACTACTGAAAAATTCAAAAACAGAGATGGATTTTGTCTGCTACACGCAGTTCCATCTTGACAAACAGATGCACCATGTGCGTGATTATGCGCACAAACAAGGTGTTGCCATAAAAGGCGATATACCTATCGGAATCTCACGTACAAGCGTTGATGCGTGGACTGACGGACATCTGTTCTACATGGATTGTCAGGCCGGTGCGCCACCGGATGATTTCTCTGTATTAGGACAAAACTGGGGCTTCCCGACATATAATTGGGAAGAGATGAACAAAGATGGTTTTGCATGGTGGAAAGCGCGTTTCCGCAAAATGAGCGAATATTTTGACGCATATCGCATAGACCACGTTCTGGGGTTCTTCCGCATATGGCAGATCCCGATGGACGCCATACATGGACTGCTGGGATATTTCAATCCCGCACTTCCGTTCTCGCCTGACGAAATGCGTAACTATTTCGACTTCCACATTGATCCGGAAGTTCATACACAACCGTTCATCATGGACTGGTTTCTTGATGCCTTTTTTGGAGAATACACTGCCGAGGCACGTGAACGTTTTCTGGAACCCACAGGCGGGTACGGGCGCTACAAACTCCGCGAAGGGCTGCGCACACAACGCCAGGTGGCTGACTATTTTGCCCAACTGGAAAAGACAGAAAAGAACACGCACCTGTGCAACGCATTGTTAGGTCTCATTGACAATGTACTTTTCATTAAGGATCCTGAAAAACCGGGACACTATCACCCGCGTATTTCCGCACAATTCACATACATCTACAGAAGTCTCAACGACTATGAGCGCAGCTGCTTCGACAGGCTGTATAACGATTTCTTCTATCATCGGCACAATGACTTCTGGTATGGCAAGGCCATGTGGAAGCTACCCCCGCTGATAGATTCAACTGACATGCTCGTATGCGCAGAGGATCTTGGAATGATCCCCGACTGCGTGCCGGCTGTGATGAACAATCTGGAGATTCTTTCCCTTGAAATACAGCGCATGCCCAAAGACCCTCGGCTGGAATTCGCAAATACATGGAGCTATCCCTACCTGTCTGTCTGCACCACGTCCACACATGACATGGGAGGAATACGCCAATGGTGGGAAGAAGACCCTGACAAGTCGCAACGCTATTACAACAACGTACTGCATATGTCAGGAGCTGCGCCATATTACTGTGAACCGTGGATATGCGAGCGCATAGTGGACTTGCAACTCAAGTCACCGTCAATGCTGTGTATAATTCCGCTGCAGGATTATCTGGCTATGGACGGTGATCTGCGTCGGCAGGATCCACGCGAGGAACAGATAAATGTGCCTGCCAATCCACGCCATTACTGGCGCTATCGCATGCACCTCACTCTTGACCAGCTAATTAATGCCACTGCTTTTAACGGACGCCTTGAGAATCTTATTCACGAAGCCGGCAGATAATCGCTTATAAAATTATCATTTAAATGGACAAAGATATTTCAAAATCATCGCATGAACACCCATATTCCGGGTTCTGCATTCCGGGATTCGGTGCGCTTGCCACAGCCATCATTATGTTTGTATGCGCTGTCGGATTGTTCACTTACGATGAGATTTTGCCGCTCAGCGGCGGTGCATTGCTCATTATATGCGCCGTTATGCTCCTTGTCGGTGTGACGAAACTGGAGCCGAATGAATCATATGTGATGCTCTTCTTCGGAAAATACAAAGGTACGTTGCGGCGCACCGGCTTTTTCTGGATCAATCCGTTCATGACAAAGCGCAAGATGTCTCTGCGCATAAATAACATTGACATCCAGCCTATAAAAGTCAATGATCGCACAGGCAATCCTGTCATGATCGGTATGGTGCTTGTATGGAAAGTAAATGACACATATCGGGCATCATTTGACGTTGATGCAGGCTCAGGAAACCGCTTTAATGCTCTCCGCAACTTTGTCGCCACTCAGGGCGATGCCGCATTGCGCGAAGTTGCCGGACATTTTGCTTATGATGACGAGGAACACGGATCTCAACTCACACTGCGAAGCGGCGGAGATGAAATAAACCGGTTGCTTGAGCACAAAATCAATGAACGTCTGGACATCGCCGGACTGACTGTTGTCGAGGCCCGCATAAACTACCTTGCATATGCCCCAGAGATTGCAGCCGTGATGTTGCGCCGCCAACAGGCATCCGCCATCATCGCCGCCCGTGAAAAAATTGTTGAGGGCGCTGTTTCAATGGTACATATGGCCCTTTCTAATCTGGAAGAACAGAATGTTGTGAAACTTGACAATGACAAACGTGCCGACATCGTAGGGAATCTGCTCATGGTGCTATGCTCAGACGAGAGCGCACGTCCGGTCATACCCACAGACTGATCAGGCATATTGAGAAATGGTAATACTTCCTAACTGTAATAATGCAGCAATGAGTGCATCGGCTGAAAACATCACAGCCGATGCACTCATTGCTGCAGAACGCGCCGAGCGATACAGAATACAACTTGAACGTCCGGCAACATTTCCCACCGAGCAAAACTGGGAATATATCATTAACAGCCGGATGGAAGCGATTGCGCCACAACTCTACCGCAAATACCTTCTCTCATACCTCACGGACAAAGAGCTGCGCACAGATTTCCACCAGCTCACATTAACTAAATTTCCGGAATACATAAAGGCAATTGACCGTGAGCGGGCAGTTGACACGATATATTCAGACATCTTGTCCGCGCCTGATGCCACAATTTCCCTCATTATTGACTGCCGTCTCTTTGACGCAGACAAACTGCTGAGCATCCTGAACAACGATAAGGCAGAGACTGATCCCGCCCCTTTTGTGGCAGAATGCATGGCAGCCTATCAACCGGAGTACAACGACTCCGATTTACGAGTCATGAAGCAATTATACATCTCAATGCGGTCACTGCCCCCTATCGGCGAGATCAAAGAATCAAGAGGCATTTTCGGCCGCGAAAACAAATATATCTGCCCACACGGTCACATCAACAACGCAGATAACGAATATTGCGATACATGCGGGACAAATATATATGGATTCACCGAAAAGCAAGAGGCAACAATCACCTCCTTCAAATCCAGAATCAACGCATTGGAAAAACTTCTCAGCAACTGCAATCGTTCCTGAGCAGGTGATCTAACAAAACAAACTTTCCACAACAGATTTCGGGACAGCGGATTTCAATATGGCATCCAGTCCCAAAAGGGTATTAAAATAACAAGAGACTGTATTTGTAATAGTTACATACAGTCTCTTTCTTATTGTAGCGGGATCGAGAATTGAACTCGAGACCTCCGGGTTATGAATCCGACGCTCTA
>JAUNPQ010000027.1 GCA_030536615.1 Bacteroidales bacterium
CTTTGCGAGAGGTGGGAAAGGTTTGAATAGCGGCAAGCTCTTCGTCTGAGAGGGCATATAGGTTTATTGTGCTGTCAGATTTGGTCTCGTCATGAAACCGCTGAGAGTATGCTTGGTAAGCCATATTGCGGTTGTATCCCTTCTTCGTGGCCCAGTTGAAGAATCCCTTAATAGTCTTCATGGATTGATGCGTGTAATTGTTTGACAATCCCTTCCCTATAAGGAACAACTCAAATCGAGCCAACAAATCATCATTGACATCCTCAAAGTACAATCCTGACTTAAATCCATTTAGGTGACGAAGCATAGTCTTATGCTTTGTCAGCGTTCCCTTGGTCCATTGTGCCGTGGATGGAGTCGTTTTCAGCTCTTTTTCCCTCTCGTCAATCAAAATCTGATAAACCTGTGCCACGGTCAATCTTGTTGATTTCTCTTCATTCAGTATCCGCTTTACCTCATCACGAACAGTTATAGGCGTGACTTCTTCCCCCTTCAGTTCGAGTTGTGAAAATGCCTCGTCAACGGCAGAAGCTATTTTCAGCAAACGCTGATTTATATCAGTAGCGGAGACGTCGTTTGAATTGAAATTGTTTCGCTTAACCCTTTGAGTTTTCTCGTCCCATTTCCCAAGAGCAATGCGATAGCCGGAATAATACCAGATCCGTTTGCCGCCAAATGTTATGTCGGCGTTAATCGGCAATTCTTCGGGGAGATTGCCATTCTTATCCTTACGCTTCTCAAGCCGGAAGCTGACGCGATGCTTGTACTTATCCATGAGAGAGATTTTTTGTATGAGACGATGATACTTTGTTTTTCACATACAAAATTACATACAAAAATCGGTTTAATCAAGGAAATTCAAAGATATTTCGTTTTGCACTAAATTGATGTATTATATTAATTAATAACATATTATCTTTTATATTCATATTTATGTGATTATTTATTTTACAATAGTTTCACATCCCTGTCTTTCCGCAGAAAAAAGCAACCATCAAGGGTTGCTTTTTTAGTATGAAATCTGGGATGAGAATTCTGAAAGGGTTGGGTGTTATTATGTTTACACGGTGGTTGGGGTGACGTGAAGTAGAAACCCGATGAGGTGGATAATTGTTTATTTAGCAAAGTGTATGTACCTTTGTGAAAATTTATATTATGGACTCCGGAAGCATAGGCAAGGATAAATTTTTTCAGCGGCTTAAGAATCGTCTGATTCGGAAAGCGGAGGCCGTATGGAGTTATTGGAACGATGGCATATGGCGAGATACACGTCAGAAGTGGTGGATAAACATTCTGAAAACAATCAATATTTCAGTAAATTCATTCACGAACAAGGATTTGCAGACACAGGCCTGTGCTATGACTTACCGCACAACCTTAGCCATAGTTCCTGCATTGGCAATGCTTTTTGCCATTGGCCGTGGTTTCGGTTTCCAGACGGTGCTTCGTGATGAACTTTACAACATCTTTCCGGGTCAGAAGATTGCTGTTGAAAAATCACTGACATTTGTTGACAGTTATCTTGATCAGTCATCCGAGGGGATATTCGTCGGTATAGGTCTGTTATTCCTGCTCTGGACACTCATTTCCCTGATAAGTAACGTGGAGACATCATTTAATCGAGTATGGGGCGTGTCTCAGGGACGAAGCATATGGCGAAAACTCACTGACTACACAGCCATGCTTCTGATTTTGCCGGTGCTGATGGTCTGCGCCGGCGGACTTTCCGTGTTTCTTTCATCAACACTCCAGAATGCTTTTGATTTCAGTTTTATGACACCTGTCATCGGGTGCATTCTTGAACTTGCATCGTGGATCTTCACATGGCTTTTCTTTGGCGCATGCTATAAATTGATCCCGAATACCAAGGTAAAGACATCGAACGCATTGATTGCCGGCGTGATTGCCGGCAGCGGCTTCCGCATCTTGCAATGGCTGTTTGTAACCGGTCAGCTTTATGTGACAAAATATAATGCCATATACGGCAGCTTCGCTTTTCTTCCGCTCTTGCTTCTGTGGATTCAGCTGACATGGGTGGTGACGCTCACCGGAGCATTGATCTGCTATTCGTCACAGAACATATTCCTTTATGCCATGTCCTCTCAGATAGAGAAAATATCACCATCATACAGGCGTAAAGTCACAATCGCCATAATGACATTGATTACCAAACGTTTCGTGAACCAACAACCGCCGTTGACATCCGTCCAGATCTCGGCAATGGCGGAAATCCCTCCACGGTTAGTCAGTGACGTGATTGACCGTCTCATAGCCGCGGGGCTTGTCAATCGTACTCTTGACAATCCACGTGTGGAAGTCTACGGTTATCAGCCGGCCATATCGCCTCAGGCAATCACTATTGGATTTGTTTTCAAACGTCTTGCATCACTTGGAGAATCTGATTTCATTCCGGGGTTCAGGAAAAAGTTCAGCGCCATGTATGCTGACATTGATGAGGCAGAAGACAAATGTGCTGAATATGGTGACAAGGTACTGCTCTCGGACATAGAGATAGAAACAGATAATAAATAATATAACATATCATTACACAGAACAGACATGAAAAAGATTATCGAAACCTCTGCAGCTCCCGGTGCAATCGGTCCATATAGTCAGGCTGTTGACGCAGGTGCATTTGTCTATACGTCCGGACAACTTCCCATTGATCCTGTCACCGGTCAGATGCCCGCAGACATCACCGGCCAGACAAAACAGTCACTTGAAAACGTGTCGGCCATTCTTGAAGCCGCCGGTTTGTCAATGAAAAACGTTGTGAAAACAATGGTATTTCTGGCCGACATGGGAGATTTTCAGGCTATGAATGAAGTATATTCGCAGTACTTCAGCGCTCCCTACCCCGCACGTTCAGCCGTGGCTGTCAAGTCTCTCCCCAAGAATGCATTGGTGGAGATTGAAGTCATTGCGGCACGCGCCGAGTGAGAAAATCCTGAATTGCGGCAAGCGTCTCATCAGTCATACTTTCCTCCGGCCCGGCATATTCAGCGGGAGATCCGGTTGCACACATCTGGAAAATATGATTGTGGCCCGAGAGTAACCGTGTCTCAACTTTGGGATTAAGTTCCCTGATAGTCTGTAGATTATCAGGGAGGACTTGCATGTCTTTGTCTCCGTTCAATGCGAGCCATGGAACCTGACACAAAGAAATGTCCTGGGCCGGGTTGTATTTTATAAATGACCGATATGACGGGGCTGCCATCACAGCAACCTGCTCATATATCCTGTTCTGAATGTCCTGATGCTTTGACATCTCACCAAGATTCCCGGATAATGTTGCATACAGTTGCTGACAAAGCATTATCTCAGGCATATCTGATTTGACCAGATCAAGCAACTTCCGTTGAAGATTTTCTCCATCCCAACGTCCTGTGGCTGCCACTGACATTGCTCTTGACTGTGACATTACAATTGAATCGCCACTCCACGCCGGCGTGCCCAATGTCACAATGAACCGGCAGGAACTGTCTCTGTTTGCCGCTATCACAGCTGCCACGCCTCCTTCTGAATGTCCTATGATGCCTTTGGGAAGTGTACCTGAAAAACACGAGTCCAGTTTTGCAATTCCGGCAGAGAGATCAGTAACATAGTCCTGCAAAGTACACCGGCCGGGATCTCCCTGACTGGTCCCCACTCCGCGATCGTCCATTCTCAGCACCGCATAGCCGTTTCGTGACAGGAATTCCGCAATGCGTTTGAACGGCCTGTGTCCCAGAACTTCCTCGTCACGGTTCTGTGCCCCGCTGCCTGATGCAAGCACCACCGCAGCTTTTGGGGCCATCTGCGCGGGCATGGTGAGTGTGCCACCAAGTTTAATGCCGGCTGTTTTGTTATATACGGTTATATCCTGCTCCTTGAAATCCTTATCGGCATGACTTGCCAGACTGACAGCGAGTGCTGTGAGACAGAGAATGATTTTTTTCATAATCACATATTGAAAGAAGTGTGTATGGTTCTTCCGGCATCATTGAAGATACCGAAAAATTAGACGGCAGGAAGGAAAGACCGTTCACAACTGCCATTACTTCAGGGTTCTCATTCACTGATACAACCCGCACATCAGGGTGCATTCTGGCAAAAGTCAGCGCCATGCAGCCATAGCTGTCACCGATAACAGCGACAATCTCATGCCAAGGTTCGGAAAGCATCTGGTGACGCATAATCGGAAATGCATATTTCAGTGTTTTCCGCACGGCACGCTCCACGGCTGCACCTTTGTAATAATAACGCGCACGCACCCAACCGGTGATTGAGTGTGATCGCCGAGGCCGCAGTAGCGATAACAGCGTGTGCGGATATTCCCTGTAACGGTCTTTATGCCTGACTAAGAGATTAAACAGATACGGCGGAATGACATAAGCCATGAGTACCACCGTTCCCATCCCAAGAACAGTCACCCAGGCAAGAGAGAGCAATGCGGGATGCTGCGAGAACACAAGTGAGCCTATCCCAATGAACATTATAAGTGCCGAGATAAGTATTCCTGTCTTGAATGACGCCAGCATCTTTCTCCGATATGTGTATTCATACATCACCCCCTCTGTTATAAAAATTGTATAGTCATCTCCTTGTCCGAAGATGAATGTGGAAAGAATGATATTGACAATATTGAATTGGAGGCCGAAAATGTCCATCAGCCCCAATATCCAGATCCAGCTTATTGCCATTGGTGCAAACGCAATTATAGACAACTCGACACGTCCGAAAGACAGCCACAGGAATCCGAACACAATCAGGCTGCATGCCAAAGCAATATAATTGAACTCGTCAGACAAAGAGTTGGCCAGTGAACTGTTTGCCTCGTTGATATTGAACAGATGAGCCTCATTATGTGCATGGGACAGTTTGTTCCGTAGTTCAGACACTTCGGCAGAGTCCAGCTCAACGCGGGCAGCCACAGAGGTAACGCCATCATTATCGGTTATATATCTTCCCCCCAACGTCTGAATCACCATGTTGAAGGCTTCATCGTCGGGCATTGCAACGCCGCCGCGTACTTTATCTGTGAACGCACTGAAAGCTTCAGGATTGAATCCTTCCTGAATGGCTACTTCTGTGAATATGGTCATGACCGAGTCTCCATGTGCATGGATAAAATCGTTCCAACGTTCCACATTGCGTTTCAAGGTGGAGCGTGAGGGAATAATCCGCGAGATAAATTGCCCGCCGGAGACATCATTCTGCACTTTCTCCTGTAGAGACAAGGCTGAATCAAGCGTTGCCGCTTGGGTAATGATAAAATATTCCCCCCTTGCTGTGTCTGCGTTCTGACTCATCCTCTCCAACAAAGTTGTGTCAGACTTATGCGCCTCTGTCAGATAGTTTATATTTCTCAAATCTGTGTCAAAACGGGTGTCGAAGCAGAAATATGCCAGTACTACGGTGATGGCGAGCATTGTCATCGTAAAAAATCTGTTTCTATCAAGACGGGTATCGCTGATTCTGTCTGCCAGAGCGCGGGCTGCCGAAGGATTGCTTTTCCCATAACGGAACAGCAGGTGAGGTAGAAAAATGACAACAAAAATTATTGTTCCGCCCAAAAGCAATGCGGCAAAAAGGCCCAAGTCCTGCAATGCGCGTGCTTTTAGTGGTACAAGGCACAGGAAAGCTCCTATTGTGGTGATATTGCCTATGACAAGAGGGCGTGCAAGTTCCCTCAGAACCTGTCTTGGATGTGTTCCTCCGTCAGCGTGTGTGATGAAATGTAGCGGATAGTTCACCGCAATCCCCACTATCACCGCGGCAATACCCAAAACAATCAGCGACACCTCGTCTCTCATCAGCCCCAATATTCCCAAAGCGAACAGAATGCCGAATCCCACCGCTGCCGGAATCAGCAGCAAATTACGCCTGCGTCTGAAGCTGAAGAACAACAGTACTGCAATCAGACCCACTGCAATTGCAATGGATATCACACTGTCTGCTTTTATCCGTTCCGCATTTGATACGGCAATAGGAATTGCTCCGAACGTATGCACCGGAACATGCGTTGAGATTGCTGCCACTGAGTCAATGCTTGCAAGCAATCGCTTGTTTTGTGCCGTTTCCTGACCTCCATATGGGCTTTTCACAAACGCAATGGCTGTCTCAGTATCCGGGATGAAGAAACAACCGTTTTCCATATCTGCATGCGTTGATGGCGACAAGGTGTTCACACGTTGCATCACCGTACCGAATAGGCTCAATGGGTCAGAAGAAATAACCTGTCTGTTCGCTCCCGGAAAAAGAAGCCGCTCCTTGGCGCTGTGCAAGCGTGTTTTCACTGAATCCGCATCAAGCATTATATTCAGGGCCTGCTCAAAGTCGCTGTCGTTCATCACCACCGGTGCTACATAATAGACTGCGGCGATGAAATCCTGCATCTGATCGGCGCCAACGGCAGACACAACATCAACATCCGGTAATGCACTGTTCATGTTTTCAGCGAAAGCTTCAACAGCATTTGCTGACTCATTGCGGGTCTTTCCCTCAAAAAGAACGATAATCCGGTCTGAGCCTGAGAGTTGCGAGTAAACTTCCATCCCCTCTTTTGTCTCATTGTCAAAGGGCAGGAAGTCAGTCACATTCTCATTATACTCAAGTGTCAGGGACGGTATCAGAAGCAGCAACGACAAAACCGTCAGGATGACGGGAGAAGCCCATCTGCGCCTGCTCAGTATGTCATATAATCTCAGCATAAATAGCCTGAAAAATTACAAATCAAGGAATTGACAGGCCTCGGTTTTTAATCGGATTCGCATATATACCAAGATATATATTGCGCAATCTTTCCGGATTCTCGACATCATATATTTCCAGACCGTCCATACGTTTAATAAATGCCTCAAGCTCTGTTTCCGTATAATGGTCGCAGAAATTGTCAGTGCTTTCAAGTATGTCAGCCGCGATATAGTTGGATGTCATCGGCTTGTAATTACCGTTTATCTCCTTGTCAAGCATCTGTGACACCTCCTTTGAAAACCTGTTCATCGGAAGACCGGCAAGAGGCCGGAGGTGTTCATGGGTGAGCGGCGTGCCGAAATGCATGTGGAAATCATCTTTCTGTTGCATTATTCCGGTGAGGATACTGTTCAGATCCTCACCTTTCTTCTTCACATATGCTCTGTCGCGCTCAGTAATGTAAACCTCATATGCTTTCAGAAAATCACATGGCTCCCACTGGTATGAGACACTGACCGGAATGATTGACAGATCGGCAAGTGCCTGTTCCGGAGTTTTCTCTGAACCCATCACAAACATCCGTATTATTGCCGGATTTGTACGGTCAATGCCATCCTTTGTGCGACCGTTGCGTTGCGCAATCCATACGCTCTCGCCATTCTCACATATAGTATGATGCAGATATTCTGACAACATGAGGGAATTCCGATAGAATTCCTTGGGGGTGCCACCACGTTCAACGCGGAACATTTTGTTTGATTTTCCGATGTCAACCACAAAGTCTCCGTTCATCAGATTTGCACCGAATGTTATCTCAGTGGTGGGAATATCATTAAGATACAGGATGTATTGCATCAGACAGGCATCCAGAACAATATCTCGGTGATTGGAGACATACAGGCAAGCCTTGTCTCGGGGAATATTTTCCACACCTGAAAAAGTGAAATTGCGGATGCTGCGTTTTATGACCTGTTCATTGAATGCCTTCATCACAGAATACTGGAACTGACGCACGGCAGAGTAACCACATATCTCATCACGCACATCATTGATATCACGGTCCGGATACACATATCGGCAGACAGCCGGAAAATGCTCGCTTGCGGCGATACGTTTCATGGCGTCCTCTATCTCATTGTCCCGATAGGGCCTGATGTCGTCAAATCTCTCCATACAGTTTCTGCTGATTGTCTTTGTCGCGCAAATCAAAGAACTTGACCGGCTTACGGCTTTTGGGCGGAAAACAGCGACTGTTAATATCCTCCTTGGTACATATCTGCACCGCCGGTGCAACACGCAGCCTTGAGCGGAAACGGTCTTTAAGATCTTTTACGGCATCAGATTCAGGTGTATATTTCAGACTCACTTTCACAGTGACATCATCTGTCCCGGCTTCTGAAAGCGTCACAACCACATAATAGCCATAAACATAGGGAGTGTTGTCAAGCACATCATTTATGGCCGGCGGATAGATAGTTGTGCCCTTAAGCTTTATCATATTGTTCTTGCGCCCCAGCAACGGTGTCAGACGCAAACTGTTGCGGCCACAACGGCACGGCGTCACAATCTTGGCCGCGATGTCCCCGGTGCGGAAGCGCAGCAGAGGCATTCCCTCAACGCCGAGTGTGGTTATGACAACCTCGCCATATTCACCGTCTGGAACAGGGAGATTGTCATTGCCAATAATCTCCACAACAAGCAGTTCAGGATGAAGATGACCGCCACATCCGTACTCGCATTCCGAAAAAGTTGCGCCCATCTCGGTTGATGAGTAGGTTGCAAACAGATCAACATCCCATTTGTTCTTTATGGACTTGCCAAGCAGGTTAAGTGAGAAATCCGGATTGCGTAAGCCCTCGCCAATGCCTATGATACGGCGTATGGAACTGTTACGGTAGTCTATGCCGTTTTCCTCGGCATAGGATATGAGTCGCAGAATGAATGACGGCACGCACATTATTGTGTCCGGATGCAGACGGTTGATGGTGTCCCATTGCAGTTCAGGGATACCGTTCCCCACCCTTATCACGGATGCTCCGAGTTTGCGTATGCCGAGAAAATATGCCATGCCGGCCATAAAACGTTTGTCAAGCGTGGTCATAAGCTGTACCACATCGCCCGGCACAACCCCCGCGCATGCAAATGATTTCATCTCATTATACGCCAGCCGTTCAAGGTCAGCATCCGTGCATCCGAATGTCACCGGTTCGCCAAGTGTGCCTGAGGTCGTTATGTAATCTACAATCCGTCGGCGGGGCACACACAGAAAATCGTCATTATACAGTTGAAGGTCACGTTTCTCCGTAAAAGGTATCTTTATGAGGTCATCCACCCCGCGTATCTTTTCAGGATTTATGTTGTAGCTGCTGAAAACGCGTCGGTAATAAGCCGAATTATCAGCCAGATACCTCACCGCTTTTGTCAGAAGCGAATCCTGACAGTCACGTATGCGTTCAACTGATGAAAACTCTATGTCATTTTTCTCAGTCATGGTAGATGTCTTTTAGCCATTTTATGAATTCCGCGCGCCATTGGCGGCTCTCGGCTGATCCCTTTGTAGATGAAGCGCCAAAACCGTGACCGCCTTTTTCATACCTGATATACTTGTGGTTGACTCCGGCATCAGTCAGTGCGCTGTCAAGCATCATACCATTATGATAATCCACAACTGGATCATCCATACAGTTCACAATAAAAACAGGGGGCATCCCGGCAGATACGTTCTTTTCAAGTGAAAGCGAATCGCGCATCTCGGCGCTGTATGCGTCACGTTCACCTAAAAGTCCGCGCCTTGACCGCCGGTGTGTGTACTGAGGATGAGAGAGTGTCACTACCGGATAGATAGCCGCCACAAAATCAGGCGAGAAACTGCAATTCACATCCACCCCGCGCAGGCGCAGAAAATTATCTCCGGCTCTTTCCGCTGCCAATGCAACGAGATGGCCACCTGCTGAGAAACCCATGGCCCCCACCCGTTCGGGATTGATGTTCCATGCAGAGGCATTCTCACGTACAATCATATGCGCCCGCTGCACATCCTGAAGCATGTCCGGATAACGGGCGCCCCCGAAAGGCGTGCGCCAATGGGTTATGAATCCGCCTATTGTCGCAGTCCTGTATTTGAGGACAAAAGCGGCGATTCCGTTTTCCGCAAGCCATTTGCCGACCTTGATGCTCTCATTCTTGGGGTCAAGCCAGAAATAGCTCCCTCCGGGACATACAATGACAGCTATTCCACGGTCATTATGCACAGGCAGATAAGGCGTGAGTGTTACCCGCATGTTGCGGGCATCCACGTCGCTCCAAATCCTTATAGATTCCTTCTTTATATATTGTGCCTGAACGGTCATTGCCAGAGAAAAAACCGCCATAGTCAGCATGAGGGTCTTTCCAATGGCAAATTTACAAAATATTCGTTTTATACCCTCCATCAGCATGTGCTTATTTTATTAATTAACACATTGCGTCCCACCAGCGCCTCTACGGTCAATATCGCTGTCAAGGGTACGCCGCATATGCCATGCAGATTTATACATTGCCCCGTGAGCAGAAGATTCTTTATCTTTGTGAATACCGTGATCTGTGATCTGAGGATGTCTGATGAGTCCTTGACATATCCATACAGAGACCCTGCCGGCACATCGAAATAATCACGGATAGTCAGCGGCGATGCCGTGAAAGAATGTTCAATGTTCTTTGAGAAGTCAGGATATAGTTTCTCCATTTTAGTGATAATACGCTCCAGACATTCTTTTTTCCATCGCTCATAGTCATCAGGTCTGTTTCCCAGTGAACTTCCTGTCCATTTCTCAACAGCGGAGAAAGACATCACGCAGTTGACAACAACCTTACGGCTGAACGTCGAATCCGTTTTCCCGGCAGGTGTCACATACATCATTCCGCGGGGCCATTTATCGTCATCGCCGTTGGCAAGTTTCCATGTATCCGTATAATCATCAATAAGAAAATTCGCTCCCGGCAGGTATGGGAAAGTGTCAGGACGCATGATGAAAAAAGCCTGAAATGCCGAATATGCATTTGGGATGCTCCGCAGCCGTTCCGAGAAAGCCTTTTTGAATGTTCCCTTTGTGGCTATGTCAAGCATCCGCACGGGATGTATGGAAGATATATAAACATCTGAGGTGAACGTTTCTCCCGTTTCGCAACGCACGCCTTTAACCATCCGAGCCTGCGCATCAACCTCAATCTCTGTTACCTTGCGGCCCGGAAGCACCGCGCCGCCGTTCTCCTCGATAACACTCTGCAATGCACTTGCAAGTTGCCGGCTTCCGCCGCGGAATTTGCTCTGTCCGTCAATATAAAGGACAGACAGGATGGAATGTATATATGCAGGTGTCACATCGGGTATGCCGCCATACATCGGATTGACAAACGCCATGATCGCCTGCAAGTGGGCAGATGTGATGTATGAGGCTATGAAGCGGTTCGCAGGCATAAAGAACTGTGGTGAAAACTCTTTGAAATAGTCTTCATCAGGCCGCAGATTGAATATATTGACCTCATCGGCCATACGGTATATGGCATCCACATAATTTTTTATCTCATCGGAATTCTCAGGGAACAATGACTGGAAATATTCCGTAAAATGCTCCCGCCCGCGTGGCACGTTTACCACCTGTCCATCTGACAGATAAGTTATGGTGTCTATTATCCCGGATTCTTCATCATGAGTGATTTCAAGCCGGTCAGAGATTCCCAGATAGCGGCATATCCTGTCAAGCGTACCTCCCGGCTGGAAGCCGCCAAGTATGTGCATGCCGGCATCAAACTCCTCGCCACAGCGTCTGAAAGTCTGAAGCCCTCCGCCTATGTTCAGGTTCTGTTCAAGGACAGTGACTGCATAGCCCTCTCTGGCAAGAAATGCCCCTGTGAAAAGTCCTCCGAGACCACCGCCTATGATTGTGGCCGTTTGCTGCTTAGTGTCATTCATGATGCAGACGTTTAAAAATATCATTCAGCCCCGGCAACTCCGCGCATGCTACCAATGTGCCGACAAGAACACCAAGCATCCCGTGTGAATTGATGTTCTGGCCGATAAGAAACAGATTGGGAATGCGCGTCTTGTATGACACCCTGTTTGACGTTCCCAGAAGCAGATTCTTGCTGACGCCATACATGGAGCCTTGTGGCGTTGCGGTGTAATCACGATATGTGAGAGGGGTGCTTACATTTATCGATTTTATAGACTGACGCAGTCCCGGAACATCTTTTTCCACAGCACCGATCAGACGCTCCGCACGCTCTTTCTTGAAAAGATGATATTCTTCCGGCCGGTTCCCAAGACGTGTATGCGCCCATTTCTCAACCTCGGCAAATCTCATATAGGAGATTATCTGTCCACACCGTGCATATCCATTCTCATCCTTATCCGCATGATGCATGTATAGATATCCTCCCGGCCAACCGGTGCCCGTAAAATTCTCGCAGCCCCATGGCGAGGGATGCGTATACCCGAACAGGTTGCAGTCCATATATTTCATGGCGCCTTCACGGAATGTAAGATAGACGGTGAATGCAGAAATAACGTTCTCCAGTGACAGCATGCGCTGTCTGTAGACGGGACGGAGCAACGGAGTGTCAAGTAAAGGCATCAGCGCCGACGGATGAATGTCAGACAGAATATAATCCGCCTCAAAGCGTTCGCCGGTATTTGTCACAACAGCGTCAGCGCGCGCTGTCCCGCATTCAATTCTGATTGCCTCACGCCGCGTGTACACTTCTCCCCCACATTGCCTGATGACTTTCACAAGCGCGTCGGCAAGAGTGCTGCTGCCGCCGACAAACCTGTATCCGCCATCACTGTAGAACTCCTTGAGAAAAGCCATGGCAGAAAAAGGAGTGGTATCAATGTTCCCGGCATAAAGAGACAGATCCCCGCCCATAACATCACGCAGCAAACTGTTTACACCCAATGAACGGAACACGTCCCCGATGGATGCCAGATGATATTCGGAAGCCAGAAAGGCGGCATCAGTGTCATTGCGTGCCGTGTAAAGTGATGATGAGCGTGCACATGAGCGCATAAGATCAAAAGCCGCAGATATTTCCTTTTGATGTCCGCCGATATCCGCTGCCAGAGTCTCTATGAAAGCTTCACGACCGGCGGCATATCGGAATCTGCGGCCCGCAAGTGATATGACATTATAGCCGGCCGGGTTCAGCCGGCTGAATCTTACATCATCGGCCACTCCGCACAGTGTGAGTATACGGTGCAGAATCTGTCCCGGCTCAACAGCGCCGACAAAATGCATTCCGGTTTCAAAACGTGTCCCGTTGCGGCTGAAACACTGCAGACATCCTCCGGCCACCGAATGTCGCTCAAGGACAGCCACATCATATCCGGCACGTGCAAGGATGGCACCTGCTGAAAGACCACCGAGTCCTGATCCTATTATTACAACTTTCTGCCGCATTCACGCTGTTTTTTCTCGGTAAGAGGATCACATGTCTTGCAGACATCGGAATACCATTGCCTGTAATCTTCCCTGACTTTTTTTGCCTGACGCCGGTATGGTTCACTGGCCGGGAAGCGTGCGCCTATTGTCATACGTATATGTGCGGGGCTGAGCATACGCTTATGCTTTGGCAGCAATATCCCTGATCCATATAGCATAAGTGGCAGAATATCCGTTCCAAGTGCTGCAGCAAGGCTGAACGCGCCCTGATGGAAACGGAGAATATCACGCGTCTGCGAGCGTGTTCCCTCCGGGAACACCACAATTGAATAGCCGCGTGACACCAATGAGCGGAGACGGGGCATGTTGCTTTCCATACCGTTGCTGACCGGGTAGAACTCTGCGCGGTGTATCAGGATATTATAGAACGGACACCGCCACACCCAGTCATTTGTGAGCACAACAAGTTTGGGCGACAGCGACAACAGGTATATCAGATCCAGATGTGACTGATGGTTGCAGATGATAACTGCCGGTTTATCAAATGTCTCACCATGAGGGTTATCCACAACATAGTCGGTTGCAGGCATCTTCCGGGCTGCCCATGCCGTTTTGCGTTGCAGAAAACGGTGAAGCGACATACGCTTGCGCTCAGTTGTCCGTCCGAACAAAAAATAGAGATACACACCTATCTGAAAACAAGGCAGCGCGGTCATAGAAGCGCAACCCACCAATGCTGTGTTTGCCAGTCTCCGCAACTTATACCACATGATTGACAGACAGACTTGTGCCACCTCCGCCCTTTCTGCAGAATATGACTCTCCATAGCCTTACAGGCCATGCATATACAACCGTAAAGAAACACAGCACAGTGTTCAGCATGCTTATCCTTGCAAAATCCAACGTTGGCCTGAAATGCGATATCCGCTGGTTCTGTGGCGCATAATACACTCTTATCGGGGCCGGAACAACGTTTATACCGTGCCAACGGGCATACACAAGCACCTCAAGTTCCGCCTCATAGCGCGATGTGATGCATCTGGGCCAGTAAATGGCTGAGAGAGGATAAAGCCTGAAACCTGTCTGTGTGTCACCAAGACGTGTGCCGGTCTGGACATAGAACCAGAAATTTGAGAATTTATTTGCAAACGTATTTTTCCCGGGCATGTTGCGCGCATTCATGTCGCGCTGGCCAACAATTATATGGGTCGGAAAGCGGCAGTTGAACTCAACCATTGCAGGGATATCCTCCGGAAAATGCTGGGCATCGCTGTCAATCGTTATGGCATATCTGTAGCCCATACGCCGCGCAGCTCCGAAGCCGGTCATCAACGCAGCCCCCTTCCCTTTGTTCGTGGTATGATTCTCCACATGGACTGTGCCTGAGAACGTGTTCAGTATGTCCGCAGTCCCGTCATCACTGCCGTCATTGACAACAATCACCGCATCCGTATAAGTCAGGATGCGTGACAGGACAGCGCCCAGAGTTGATGCATTGTTATATGTGGGAACAACAACACATATCCGGCGCTCATCCATAAGCCTGCGTGTCCTCTCGGCCCTTCTATTCATACCTGAGAGACATCTTGGTACAGACTTCCTCGCCACTCTTTATTGTTACCGTGCAATTGATTGCATTGTCTGTCTTATCGATCTTGCTGAAAAAAATGTCAAGCGGTGAGCTGGCAGGGGTGATTATATTGATATACTTGAGGTTGCGTGCCTCTGTCAATGACAGCTTTCTGTCAAGCATCACTTCAAGCACCTCAGTGACTATTCGTATCTGGCACACGCCGGGGAGTACCGGGTGACCCGGGAAATGCGCTGAGAAAATAACATTGTCCGCATTCAGCACGCCAATCACAGAAGCCTTGTTCTCATTCACTTCCATGCTGCGGATATGAAATATTTTATCTAATAACAACATTTTCTTTATTGTCGCATCGGTGCGAGTGAATAGACTAAATTATGTTTGTCATTCCTGTAGGTGACAATGCTGTCCTCAGGAACAGAAGCAGCTAAAAGCGCACGCAGGTCTGATGACAGCGTACGACGCATATACCACCGGTCAAGAGGTTTTATTATATTGCATATCTTCATCTTACGTCGCGATGACACATATTCGATGGCTAATGCCGTAATGCCAAACTCATTTACTACAGCCGCACGTATTGTGTCGTTGCCGCCTTCAAACATCATTATTCCGGACAACGCCGGCCGGTTATCCTTGCTGAACGCAAATGAATACATGCCATGACTGTTAAGCATGCGCTCCGCAAAGGTATCTGCTTTGGCAAATGCTGTCAGACAAAGACTTATGATTAGCGATATGCAATAACGTTTCACCTCGGACTTCTTTTGAAGTCCAAAGTTACTTATTTTAAGCGTTATTTGCAAATATCCCGTTTAGAGACTTTTAATCCACCTTGAAATACTGCGCGGGCACAGCTATACCGGTCCTGAAAGTGTTGAAAGTGATTTCAGTGACATCCCCCGCTTTCTCCTTGATCTCAATTGAATGCAACTTACCGCTTTTGCGTGAAACTTTCAGCGTGACATTGCTGAACATTGCTGCCATCTGCTTGTCTTTTGGCGTGAGCACTATCTTCCACATGTCAGCTCCGGCAGGATAAATCCTGTATCTGAAACGGCTGTCAGGACCCAGACAGCGTCCGGTCACAGTCTGCATGATTATATCAGCTATGTTCCTGAAAAGTTTTGCGGTGTTCAGATCAACTACATTTGTCCCCCGCGAATTTGAAAATTTCACGCGGTGCCCGTTCATGATGAATGTGTAACGGTAGGGTTTTGTGTATTCCCATCGCAGACAGTCAGGCGCCGAGAAAAGCAGCTTTCCCTGAGCTACAAGTTTATCATTGAGAAGCGAAATGCTCTTCACCTGTGTAAAAGAGGCATCAATGGTCTTTATGGCGGCAGCCGAGGCATTCAGCGATGCCACCGCCTCTTTTTCCTGTCGGCCGTCAATCGGAGTCTCGGAAAACATCGCCGGCACATGCAAGCACAGCACGGCTGCAATGAGAAGCATTCTTATAGTCATTTCCTTTTCATTATTATGGCGGTCATTGAAGTGGCCGATGCATTTACCCATGCCACAGTCCTATACGTTCCGTTTATCAATGACTCCATGGCCTTCATCATACCAAGCGCACCATGTACATAGGAATAACCATACACCGGTGCAACAGCAATAACCGGAAGCCCTGCTGAGTGAATGTCATCAGTCGGGTACGGAACAAAAACGGCTTCCACTCCAATGGCATATAATGCTTTGATGTTGATATTGTCACCAAGCAGTATATTGTCTACATATACATCGGCGCAGGCACCGTCATCGGCAGACAGGACAAAAGCAGCCGCGCAATCGGAAAATTCAACGGGCAGACCAACATCGGCCCGCATGCTCAGACGCAACGTGTCCGTAAATTCCTCGTAGGCGCCAACAAGGGCTGTCCGTGATTTTCCAAGCTGCATTCTGGCCCATGCCTCGCAGAGCGCACATTCAAATGACAAGGGACCGTTTGATACCGTTGAGTTATACCCATGCCAGCGGCCTCGTATTGCCAATGCCGATGCAATGGTGTTGTGCGTTGACTGCATGAATGCCGTGGGCATCGCTGCCGATGCGTCTGCAGCCATCTCTTTGAGAATGCTCTCCGTGTTGCCCCAGCATCCATATCCCGTGGCAACGACTACGGTGTCCGGTTCTGCAATCCCGGCTTTCTTCAATGCATTTCCAGTAGTGACCACCGCACGCTTGAGCATCTTGCCCATACGTCTGCTTTCTGCCGGAGTCAGAAATGAGCGGAAATCAGGATCATTCCCGATAATGGCATCCGTCCCTATTATGTATACAGGTACGCTCATGGCTTTGTAAAGATCAATGTTGAACAATTGCCGCCAAACCCGAATGAATTGCACATCACAGCATTGATGTTGCGGCGTGTCATTCTCACCGGAAGTTTTATATCTGCACACAGGGGTTCTTTAAGCCTCAGATTGGGCGGAATGAATCCATCACGCAAAGCAATGATGCTGATAACAGATTCAATAGCTCCTGATGCGCTGGTTGTGTGACCTGTGTATGATTTTGTAGAGGTCACTGCCGGGCGCAACTTTCCGAATACAGTCCGTATCGCTTCACATTCACTGGCATCATTGTTGGGAGTAGCTGTGCCGTGTGCATTTATATAATCAATTTCAGCCGGTTTCATAGACGCGCTATTCAGAGCTTCGGTCATGGCTGAGGCAGCGCCTGCGCCATCGGGAGACGAAGCTGTCTGATGATACGCATCGCACCGGTTGGCATAGCCTGCCAGCAGAGCAAGGATCTCCGCCCCTCGTTCTTCCGCGCGCTCCAGACGTTCAAGCACAATATACGCTGCGCCCTCGCCAAGGTTGAGGCCTTGACGCGACACATCAAAGGGGCGGCACAGTTCATTGTCGTAAATCATCAATGATTTGAAGCCTCCCATATGGAATGCGCTCAGCGCTTCCGTTCCGCCGGCAATGACGGCATCGACAAGTCCCAGTTTGAGCATCTCTGCGCCTGCGATAATGGCATTTGCCGCCGATGAGCATGCCGTGGAGATGGTCGATGTGTAGACCATCCGCCCCAGAGCGCGGGCAATGTCGGCCGTTGACGTGCCACAATCATGTGAGCCGGGCGGACAACAGCCCTTCCCTGCGAAATAGTCAAAAAAACCGCGTTCAGCCAAATCCATTCCGCCCACTGTCGTGCCGTTTATGAATGCCACACGCTGTGACATCTCGCCCGGATTTCCAAAAGCCTGTGCCACTGCCTGCCGGGCCGCGTAAAGTCCAAGTAGAGAAGTGCGGCTGATACCTGCACAACCCAGTTCCCCTTCAAGTTCGGAATTGGAATGTGCAGCCTCACCCACAGGCATATGCAGATGGGCCGTTTCCAGATACACCGGCTCTTTCAGCCCGCAGCGCTTCTTCTGCAGCGATAGGGCAAGCTGTTCCACATTGTCACCAACGGCACAGACCACACCCATGCCTGTCACGGCTATCTGAGTTTTTGCAGTCACCGGTCTATGTGTTATTTTGTGCGGTTCTTGCTTACATAGTCAGCCATCACGGCGATTGACTCAAACACCTTTTTGCCTTCGGCGGGTGTTGTCAGACGTATGCCGTATTTCTTCTCCATGAGCACAATCAGCTCAAGAGCATCTATTGAGTCAAGGCCGAGGCCTTCACCGAAAAGAGGGGCGTTTTCATCAATATCCTCCGGAGTCATCTCTTCCAGATTCAATGCTGAGATGATCTCTGTCTTAAGTTCATTTATAAGTTCATTCATCGCAAATATTTTTAATCGTCTCTATATCAAAGCGCGTTTTATCCGGCGTGGTGCTTATCACGGCAGCGACACATCTGAACGCCGATGCCGATTTATAATCACACCACATGGCAAGCACGCGCTTCACTGATTTATCTGTAAATGTCTGGCATACCAATTCATATGCCTCCTTAAAACTGTCCGGCGAGACAATATATGCCGAAGTCTCCCCGGTTATGCCATGACGTATGGCAATCTCGCCCGTCACTATATTGGGCAATGTATATACGAAAATTGCCGGACTCGGATAGAAATCCGCGTCATTGGCAATCGTTTCCTGATAGCGCATATCATTGGCGTAGCTGCCCATCTGCGAGAAAACCACCATAGCCGTTCCGCTGTCTTTTTCAGCATCCGGTCTTGGCGATCCCAACAACAGTTCTGCCGCTATGAATCCGAGACGGCACATGCCATCCATCTTATAAAACTTGGGATAGCTGCATTTCAATGTCTTATACAAGGCACACAACAGATCGTCACCGGTCATGACATCTGCCATTTCGGGCCGTACTCCTTCAGGTAACAGACATACATATCGGTCAATAAATAGATTCATCAGTGCCTCCTTTCCTGAATAGTGCCGCGGCATTGCAGCCGCCAAATCCGGACATAAGTTTAACGAAAGATTTCACCGGAGGCAATTGCCTGTGGCGCGCTGACACCTGTAGCGGTACACTCACGCCTGACTCGCTGAACCCACGTGTGGGCAGCAGCGTCATCGCATCGGCACTGTATTTTGACATTATTGTCTCAAGCACTCCGGCTGCGCCCATTGTGTGACCGAAATATCCTTTGAGACTGTTAACCGCCACATCTCCCAATCCAGCACGGTTTATCGCAACCGCTTCCATCTCGTCATTATATACCGTGGCGGTCCCATGCGCGTTTATAAATGCAGGTTTTCCTGCCGCGACACTCTCCAGCGCCCTGAGACATGCATATGCGCCGTCACCGGTCCGTGACGGCCCGGATATATGATTGGCATCGTTGCGTATGGCACCTTCGGCCAATATCCATTCATCAGCATCTCCGGGGGTGGCAGCATATACAATAGTCGCGGATGCCTCACCTACATTCAGCCCGCATCTGTCCTTGTCAAACGGACGGCATGCATCCGCGCTCAATGCCTTGAATGACTGAAAGCCGGAAATTATAAAACGTGACTGTGCATCGGCGCCCGTGACAACAACATATCTCGCCACGCCTGATCGTATCATCCTCATGGCACAAATCTGTGCCGCCAGACCGGATATACACGCATTGCTCACAACAACAGGACGTCTATGCAATCCCAATGCCCCTGCAATACGTCTGGCAGCAACATCTGCGGTTGTGAATCCCTCAGTTCCAATCAGTTCCACATTTGCTTTTGTCGTTGAGACGATACAGGCAACCTCCGGATCAGCCGGATCAATGTCTGCCAGAATAAGAGCCGGCCACGCCGAGGCAACGGCAAGTTTCTCAAAAAAAGTAAGACCGTGACCCTTTTCGCCTACAAAATCAGACAATGCATCCCGGTCAAACAGAGACGCCATGCATCCTTCCGGGAGTCCGAATGGATGCTCAACATATCTCAGTGCCGACTGCCCGTTGTCAACAGCGCTGAAATTGGCCATACTGCCGGCTGCCATTGGCGTTACGGCATAGTCTGAAAGAATTCCGGCATACATCATTCACATACCTCCCAACGTTTTTTCCATTCTATATAGAATGGCGGATTCTCCCAAAGCAGATTATAATCATGATCCATGAAAACCTGCACGGAACGTCCGGTGGCAAAGACTGTGCCGTCAGAACTATCCCTGATGGTATAATCAAACAGAATCTTTGCTGCCTCCGTGGGGCGATATCTTATCTCAATCACCGGATGCATGCCATAGCGTATGGGTCTGCGCCAATGAAATTCCATATCCACCAACGGCGCAAAACATCCATTGTTGAAAATTGTCATATAATCCAGACCGAAACGCTCTCCGAAAGCCTCACGGGCATCCTCAAAATAGAGCATGTATGACCCGTGCCACACAACATTCATTGAGTCAACCTCGCTGAAACGTATATCCAGCTCCTTTTCTGTTGTCAGTGTCTTAGCCATGGGTTCGCATCATTGTTCCTTTGCAACCTCGTTGTCTGAGATTGCTATCTTCAATTCCGCCACAGCAAGTGTCTCGTCATGCACGCTGACGCGCACCTCTGTCATGTACATCTGAAAAACCTGACCTGTTATGTCAACCGTTATCTTTATTGTCTCTCCGACACGAGGCAGGCGGCTTATCCTGTAATTGCGCACAGCTCATATATAGCCTATTTTTATAGAGTCACTCTCACGATTCAGATATCCCAGCCGTGCCGCACACGTCTGAGCCATGCATTCAATCAGAGCCTCGGCAACAAGCACACCGTCCTTAACAAGAATATTGTCAGGGCGTATGGTAAACTCTGCTTCAGTGCGCACATCATCAACCGCAGTCAGGTGGTCAACCATCACAAAAGGCGGTCTCTGTGGCAGAAGCTCAAGGATGTCTATGTCTTGCGGATTCATAAAACGTCATTGTTAATTCCAGAACTCAAAATAATTGAACCATTGCAACGGGTGGCGGCGCATGGCGTCCGTGAGCCTGTCTGCATAGGTCTGAGCCATTGCGGCTGCTCTTTCACGGCTTGTAACAGCTTTTTTACCTGAGACATCTTTATCTGACGTCTCTACCCTTTCCGTGGTGTCGATTCTCACCACCTCGGCCTTATATTTTTTATATCCCGTCTTATTGACAAACACCGCTATGGCCGGAGCATTTCTCTGGGCCGCAAGCATAAACGGACCTGCTGGCAACTTTGCCTCCGCTCCGAGTATATTGCATCTGAAAAACTTTGAGGATCCAAGTGTACGGTCTGCCGCCAGGCTTACAATGTCTCCTTGCGCAAGGGCGTTGTTCAGGGCGAAAAGATGCGACATGCCATCGGCTGATGTCGGGATTATAAATATATTGTTTGCCGAAAGCAGACGCCTGCGGTTTTCAGTCACTGTCTCCGTCTCGCCTGAATAGGCCAGTACATAAAATTTTTTTCGGGTTGAGACAAGTTCATATCCTGCCATTTCAAAATTTCCCGTGTGACTGCCGAACATCACAAATCCCTCCGGTTGGTCATTCAATGTCATGTATATGTCATACCCGTCAATGTCAAGCCTGAACCGTTTGCCGGCAAAGAGCATGAAACGGTCCAGAACAACTGAGCCGAAAAGCACATGATTCTTATATACAGACCATATTGACTTCATTACCGAATAACCTTGTCGTTGCCTGAAATAACGATATATAGCCTTGCGCTGGCGCGGACAACCTATTATATAGCCCAATGCCACAAGACTCATGGCTGAATAGGGCATCCAAAGCGGCAGAATCCGGCAGGCGCCAATCAAAGCACGCTGCATCCACGGAGCACCGTCCGTACGGCCTGCCCACTTCTTCCGTCTGTCATGCGTATCCTGAGTCATTATGACCGTTGAGGCCCCGGAGTGGTGTCAGGAAAGCTTTTTCTCTATATAGTCGCAGAAATCGCTGTATGTCACAACACCGGCCATTTCCTCGGGCTTGATCTTAAAACCGAAGCGTTTTTCGACAATAACAACGATATCAACAAAATCAAGGCTGTCAATACCAAGATCATCTTTCAGCTTGGCGTCGGCGGTTATCGCATCGCTATCTATCTCCAGATCATCAATAAGAAAATCAGTTACGTTCTGTTCAATTTCCTGTCTTGTCATATTCGCTATATATGATATGTTTTTATTTGATTCCACATGTAATTATTGAATGTCCAAGTCCCAGATCATCGGCAACAGACTCAATCTTCAGGCCGGACTTCTCAATGAGGGAGAAAAACCGGTCAGAGTGATACATCTTGCTGTTGCCGTTGGCGATAGCCGTGAAATAGACACTTGTCATGGTCAGACACAATGCCGCCGGTTCAAAGCGCTGTCTGTCCCATAGCGTCTCCATTATCATGATGCGCGTCTGCGGTGATGCCACCTCTGCGACACGCCGCAGTATGTCCACAATCTGCTCCTCGCTGAAACAGTCAAGAAACTGGCTCATCCAGATCACATCCCATTGCAATGTGGACGGCAATGCAGAGGAACTGTCAAGCATGTCTGTCCCATAGCCGTGGATACGTTCTGCGCCCTTATGCCCTGAAATGTTCTCTTTCAGCAGACCAATCTGCTGTGGCAGGTCAACAACCGTCACCTCAACATCCGCATCATGCTCAACGCAACGCAATGCCCAACGCCCGGTGTTGCCGCCTATATCCATCAGATGCTTCACTTTCTCTCCACTGTCAAAAACAATCCGGAGTGCATCATCAAATGAATTGTCACTGTAAAAATGGTCAAAGTCAAACCATGCTTTGCTCACATCCGGGGCAAGCCGGGAAAGACCTTCATAGACGGTAGGCCAGTCTCCAAGTCTCTTCAACCCTGCCGGAGTGCCGTCTTTCAAGGCCTTGTCAAGGTCATACAAACCAAGATAATTCACATAATGATTGAATGCCATGTTCACCCGCGTTGAAGCATCCGTGAGCAGAAACCAGCCTGTTTTTGACAACATATACCGGCCTCTGTCAGCATCCACAAGCACAATGCCTATTGACAGAGAACCCTCAAGCAGAATGCGTACGGCATACTCTGACAGACCTGATTTTTCAGCAACAGCCTCAACGGTCAGACCCTCGTCATTGTCGCGGAGCATTTCCAGTATGCCTGAATCAACCATTATACGCGCCACCTGAAAAACAACAGGTCCCCAGGCTATAAACTGAGCCTGACGCTGGGCCTGACGCGCACTGAGCGTTTCACGGCAGTAATTTTTTTTGAGATCAGCAGAAAGATTCATGAGGTCATTCCGTTTTTTTTACTATCAAAGCACTGTTGGTGCCGCCGAATCCAAATGAATTTGAAAGGGCTGTTTTTATATCGGCCTCAGTGGTTGCGGTGACCATATTGAGCGTCCGCACCTCCTCTATCGGATTGTCAAGATTGATGTTGGGAGCGGCAAAGCCCCGGTTCATCATTATGAGTGTATACACCATCTCGCTTGCTCCCGCCATCCAGCACTCATGACCCGTCATGCTCTTGGTGGAGCTGACAAGTGCATGGCGTCCGCCGAAAAGCCGCTGCAGGGCTTTGGCCTCAAAAAGATCACCCTGCGGGGTAGATGTGGCATGCGCATTTATATAGTCAATGTCATCGGCTGTTACCCCGGCATCGTCCAAAGCCCGTTGCATGGCAATCACAGATCCTTCATCGCTTGCCGAGGATATTCCCCCGCCGTTCGATGAGAATCCATATCCCGCAATCTCTCCGAGAATCACCGCACCGCGCGCTTTGGCGTGTTCATATTCCTCAAGGACAAGCGCGGCCGCGCCTCCTGACGGAATCAGACCGTCACGGTCGGCATCAAAAGGCCGTGAGGCCAGGGCCGGTTGGTCCATGCGGCGCGAAAACGCATTCAGGGCATCGAAAGTTGCCATGCTATAATAATTCACTTCCTGGGCGCCTCCGGCAACAACCATATCCTGTAGCCCTTGTTTTATCATCATGTATCCCAGACCTATGGAGTGCGATCCGCTTGCACATGCGGCGCTAATCGTGAAATTCACGCCCTTGAAACGGAAGATGGTGCTGAGATTCATATTTACCGTTGAATTCATGGACTGGAAAATCAGACCCGATCCCAACAAGGCCGAATCATGTTTTTCCGCCATTATATTGGCGGCTTCAACAACGGGCTTAGCCGATGAATCGTTGCCGAAAATAACGCCTATCTCGTTGTTATCAAGATAACTGTCATCAATCTTAGCTTGTTCAAGAGCCTGCCGCGTGGCCATGTAGGCAAATTCAGCCTCCTCACTCAGCCCTATTCTGGAACGCCGGTCAAGGATGCCTTTCAGCACAGGGCGCTCCACAATGCCGGTGAGGCCTGACTGATAGCCATATTCAAGACGCTCGCTGTCAAGACCTATGCCTGAACGTCCGGCACGCAGCGATGCCTCGACCTCATCAATGTTTTTTCCAAGACATGACCATATTCCCATGCCCGTCACAACTACTCGTCTCTTCATCGGTTCATCATGAATTCATCGGTTAAACATCTCTCTGCCATGTTCAGCATAATCCTCCATTGATTGATATGGCCTGTCCTGTTATGTACGATGTACGGTCAGAGACAAGAAACGACACCAGAGAGGCAACCTCGTCGGGTGTTCCGAAGCGCTGCATCGGGACAAGCTTTTTCAACTCTTTCTTGTCAAGTGAGGCCGTCATATCGCTGTCTATGAATCCGGGACAAACGGCATTGACCGTGACCTTGCGCGGCGCGACCTCCTGGGCAAGGGCGCGTGTGGCGCCTATAAGCGCCGCTTTGGCTGCCGAATAATTCACTTGTCCGGGCAAGCCTTTCAGGCCTGACAGAGAGGCCACATTCACAACACGTCCGCAGCGGTGAGTGAGCATGTCCTTAAGCAGCCGCCGCGTCAGATAAAAGAATCCGTTCAGATTCACATCAAGCACCGAATGCCATTCCTCGTTCTGCATGAATATCATCAGGTTGTCCCTGCGTATGCCGGCATTGTTCACCAGCACGGAGATATAATCGTCCGGGTGCTCTTTCTGCCAGACTTCAAGTGCATCTTCACATGCCTTGGGATCACTCACATCAAATCTGAGTGTCTCGGCTTTTCCGCCGGCATTGCGGATTTCCTCAACGGTCTGTTCCGCCGCCTCTGTGTTTGAGACATAATTCACAATCACCGGCATTCCGTCTGCGGCCAGACGGATGGCTATGGCCTTGCCAATGCCTCGCGACGCACCTGTTATCAACGCATAATTCATGATTTATAGAGGTTTAAAGGGTGTGATTTCAAGTATCTCTCCATAGCGGCCATGTCCTCATAAAACGGTTTGTCATCAACCCGTGAGGGCATCAGAGCGCGTATATCCCTGTACATGTTGCGCGTCGCTCCGGCAAGCTTGTCGGCTATATCAAGACAATCTGTGGCCTGAGCCAGAGCAATAAACAATATAGACATCACCTGCCACGTGTTCTCAATCACCTGACGGCACAACAATGCCGTGTTGGTACCCATTGACACTATGTCCTGGTTGTCGTTGTTATTGGGGATTGAATGCACATAGTTTGGCATGGCAAGTGTCTGGCATTCAGCGGTGGTTGATGTTGCCGTGAACTGGCATGCCTGCATGCCATAGTTCAGCCCGAGAGTTCCCTGATTCAGGAACGGAGGCAGAATGCCGTTGATGCGGTCATGGAAAAGATAGTTCAGTTGCCGTTCTGCCAACATGGCCATGCGCACCGTGGCTATCTTCACTTTGTCCTGATCAAGGGAAATGTAATCGCCGTGGAAATTGCCGCCGTGATACACATTGTGGCTGTCAGCGTCAACAATAGGATTGTCACATGCCGAGTTCAGCTCATTATGCAGTGTTTTCGCACTTGCATCATATGTGTCAAGCACCGGACCGAGAATCTGCGGTGTGCACCGCAGGCTGTAGTATGCCTGTACTTTATGGTCAAAATACTCTGACTTGTTGTTCAGCGGATCATAAAGTTCATGCTCGCGCTTCATCAGGCACTGCGAGCCTTGAGCCAGCCTGCGCATCCGTGCCGCCACAATCTGTTGTCCGGGCTGCCGGCGCACTTCGTTAAGTGGCTCGGCCATCCAGTCATCAAAACTCCCCGCAATCTCGTTCATCCAGACAGACGCAAGCGTGGCAAAATCAAGCAGGTTTCTTGCCTGATACAGATTGACAAGCCCTATGCCGGTCATTACAGATGTTCCGTTGCACACCGAAAGGCCTTCACGTACATGGATCTTTATGGGATGCAGCCCGTATTTTGCCAGTACTTCAGACGTAGGGAGCCATTGTCCGTCATGGTGCACTTTCCCTTCGCCTATCAGACACAGCGCCATATGCGCCAACTGCACAAGGTCACCGCTGGCCCCGACACTGCCGTGGCAAGGGATATAGGGATAGATGCCTCGGTTTATAAATTCAACAAGAAGCTCAGGCACTTCCGGGTGTATACCTGAACGCGCCTGCATGAATGTGCTCACACGGGCTATCATCGCGGCCTTTACATCAACATCCGCCATAGGCTTGCCCATGCCGCATGAATGGCTGCGGATAATGTTGTATTGCAGCTCCGACAGATGGCTGTCGCTGACACGCCATTGGGCCATAGGGCCGAATCCTGTATTTATGCCGTATATAACCTTCTCTCTTGAAAAATCCTCAAGGAAAGAATAGCTTTTCCACATTTCAGCCATCGCCGCCTCTCCAATCCGGAACTTCTCCGCATCGAAAAGGCAACTCATGACATTCTCTATTGATACTTCCTGATTCATAACCTTGTCTCATGGACAGCAGCGTCCGGCATGCCTGCCCATATTAAAGTACAAAGTTACAAAAATCCCCCCATATTGCCAAATTGACCAAAACTGTGGCGTAAACGAATTATGTCAGCAGATGAACTCAAAGCCATCTGCTGCACCCTTCCTCCGAAATTTATTAGAGTATTTTAAGCTTTTACCTATGTTAAGAGGCCGTTTAGACAATCCTCTTAGGATTTCATGAAGTTAAATCATGACATACTTTTAGAAAAAATATGCCGCCCGGATTGTCCACTGGCGCGATCTCGCCGAAAAATCATCCAGCAGTTTTGTTTTCAGCACATAAGTCATTCCCCATGTGTAACTGCCGGTAAGTTGCCAGCGTTTGAAAAGCTCCACGCCGACACCGCATGTCAGTCCAAGGTCTCCCCCAGAGAATTTATAGGCATCCGGACCCCCATGGGCAACCTGTATGTCAAAGACCGGACCTCCGAACACCAACGGTGC